>NZ_JAAGPE010000551.1:0-3185 GCF_017104605.1 Burkholderia sp. Ac-20384
CCCGATGCGAGCGGCGCCGCCTCGTTCTCGCGGCCACGGCCGGCCGGCGTGCCGCCCTGTTCGCCATAGGTGGCGGCGAGCGCGTCGACGCGCGCCAGATGGTGGTGATTGTCGTGGTCCCACGGATGGAAGCCCGGCCGGAAGAAGCTCAGCCATTCGCCGGCGATGCGCGGGAACAGCCCGCGGCGCGGCCCGTACAGGAACGCGATCATCCGCAGCATGCCGCGCACGTGATGGCCGGCGCCGCGATCGCGCCACAGCAGCGTCGCGTGCATCAGGAACACGGTCGGCCAGAACGTCAGCGTCGTCAGCAGATACACGCCGATGCGGATCAGGTAACGGCGCAGCCCCGGTTCCATCGCGGCATTCCATACGTCGAACGACACGGCCTTGTGCTCGGTTTCCTCGAGCGCGTGCCAGATCCACATCTGGCGGTAGCCCTCGACCGAGCCGTCGAGGCGCGTCGGGTCGCGCAGCAGCCAGTCGGCGAGCATCGCCGTGTAGTGCTCAGCCGCGACCGTATGCGCGAGCTGCACCGAATGCGGCAGCTTGCGCTTCATGTAGCCGAGCACCGTCCACACGCGCTTGTCGAGCTTGCGCGCGGGCAGGTGGTTCGCCTGCATCAGCTCGTTGTACTCGATGTGCTCGCGCGTGTGCATCGCCTCCTGGCCGATGAAGCCGAGCACCTGCTGCTTCAGCACGGGATCGTCGATGCGGTCGCGGTAGTTGCGCACCGAATCCATGAAGAAACGCTCGCCGGCCGGGAACAGCAGCGATAGCGCGTTGAAGAAATGGGTCACGTGCGACCCGAGGCCATGCCAGTCCTTCGCGCGTTCGACCGGCAGGTCGAAGCGCAGGTCGCGGCGCACCGGCATGATCCCGGCTGCGGTGGCGGAAGCGGCTGACTTCATGTTCATCGTTCTCCTGGTTCCGGAGCGGCCCGGCGCATCGTCCGACGCCGCCGGCGCGGGCTCGGGCGGCGCGTCACGCACCGCCAAAATCTTGACATCGACAGCTGTAAAGATAGGCCGCCCGCGGCGGCGCACGCAAGCCGCGCGGTAGATGCGCGCTTCCAAACAGGGCACGGTCGAAAAGGCGGAAAAAACGGCGCTCGAACGGTGTCCGGACGGGGCGGGATTCGAACGCGCGCGGTGGCTCGGGAGCGATATGCGCGGCTCGCTGCCGTGTCATACCGATGGCCCGAAAGCCCCGTGCGGCGGGCGTTTCACGAAAATCGGCGGCGCCGCACGGCACGCTACCGGGCACCCCGGTAGCACCGATTCATACACGCGTCGCACTCGTCCGGTGCAACCGCGGTCGCGGGGCTCGAGAAAAATTCAAACAGGCGTTCCATTTGCGTTTCGGGCGATCGCAGCCGCGGTGGCCCGGCGTCGTCCGCAACACGCGCGCGATCGGCCGAAAGCCATGAGCGGCGGCCCGCTGCGCGCTCGCCTACAATAGCGGTTTTACCCATCCTTTTTCAGGAGAAGTCATGTCTGTCATCACGACCGAATCGGGCCTCAAATACGAAGACCTGACCGAAGGCACCGGCGACGTAGCGCAAGCCGGCCAGACCGTCAGCGTCCACTACACGGGCTGGCTGACCGACGGTCAGAAATTCGACTCGAGCAAGGATCGCAACGCCCCGTTCGCGTTCGTGCTCGGCGGCGGCATGGTCATCAAGGGCTGGGACGAAGGCGTGCAGGGCATGAAGGTCGGCGGCGTGCGTCGCCTGACGATCCCGCCGCAACTCGGCTACGGCCCGCGCGGCGCAGGCGGCGTGATTCCGCCGAATGCCACGCTCGTGTTCGAAGTCGAACTGCTCGACATCTGACACGGCATGCGAGCCGCCTGCTGACGCGCTGCCCCATGGCACACCTTCCATCCCCCACCGTCGCACTGCAACGCTACGACACGCTCGAAGCGTCGGACGTGCACGACTTTCACCAGATCGTGCTCGGCATCGACGGTGCGATGGTGATGGCGGTGGACGGCGTCAGCCAGCGTCTCGACCGGCACGGCGCGTGGCTGGTTCCGGCCGGCGCGCGCCACGATTACGCGGGCCTGGGCGAGAACCGCCAGCTCGTGCTCAATCTTCCCCTCGCCTCGCTCGCGGTGCCGCAGCGGCTGTTCGACAGCGCGCGCGCCGTAACGATCGATCCGGCACTGACGTCGCTGGTCGCGCAGATCGCGGCGGCCGCCGCGCAACTCGGCGCAAGTGCCGGCGACGCGCAGCACGCGGCCGCGCACCGTTTCCAGTGGCAGGCCGCCGCGCGGCTGTGTGGCGCGCTGCTCGACGAACGCGCCATCGCCGCACCCGCGTCGGGCCTCGATTTCGCGCGCATCGACCGCTGGCTGCGTGCACGGCTTGCGGAGCCCCTGCGCATCGCCGATCTCGCCGCGCACTGCGGCTACGGGATGCGCCGCTTTCATCAACTGTTCGTCGACGCGTTCGGCGAAACGCCGCATCGCTACCTGCAGCGCCTCCGGCTCGACGCGGCCGTGATCCTGCTCGCGGACGGCCGGTATCCGCTCGTCGATATCGCCGGGATGGTCGGCTTCGCGGATCAAAGCACGTTCACGCACGCGTTCACGAAGCGCTTCGGCGTGGCGCCGGGACGCTGGCGCGGCGAGCGGCATTGAACGCGGCAGCCGGCCCGCGCTGAGCGCGCATCGATGCCCGTAGCGGCACGGTGCTTCGGCCAATCGCGTTCGCGGCGGCCCGACCGCGGCCTTTTCCGTTCCCGCATCGCGCCCCCTGCTTCGTATCCGGCGTTTCGACGCTTCACGTCCCGCTGAAACATCGCCTGCCGGTCGCGTCCTACGATTGACGCATGGATACGACCGCCCCCACCCCCGCCTTCCCGTCCGCGCTCGCCCGCGTCGTCGCGACCGTCAGCACCGGTTTCGTCGTCACGCAGCTAGACGTGACGATCGTCAACATCGCGCTCGCGCATCTCGCCGGCGACCTGCACTTGCCGGTTGCCGGCCTGCAGTGGGTCGTCGATGCGTACACGCTCGCGTTTGCGGTACTGATGCTGTCGGGCGGCGCGCTCGGCGACCGCTTCGGCGCACGCCGCCTGTACATCGCCGGCCTCGTGCTGTTCGCGCTGGCGTCGCTCGCGTGCGGCGCCGCGAGCGCACCCGCGATGTTGATCGCGGCGCGCGCGCTGCAAGGCGTCGGC
>NZ_JAAGPE010000552.1:0-2557 GCF_017104605.1 Burkholderia sp. Ac-20384
TCAGGCCAGCCTCGGCTTCCTTCAAGATGCTGATGATTTGCTCTTCGGTGAATCGCTTTTTCATTGCCGTTCCTCTCTGGAACGGACTCTACACCGTCACCGTACTAAACGCGGGGAGCAGGTCAGGACTGCTTTTTGCGATCGTAAGCGGTAGTGGAAATGTTCAGGCGACGCGCTATAGCTATCGAATCAAAGGTGGGAAATTGGCGGTGGTTGGCGCGACAACCTTTACGCCTGTCGATGACGCATATGACATTTCTTTTATGACCTGTGCGTCTGATTTTCGGTGCAGAGAGGTCGGAGGGTTAAAGGATATTCCGGCAAAGCAAGCGCAGAAGTGTATGGGAGGAATCGACGATTGTAATTATCGTAATTAGAAATCGAGAGCGGGATCAGGTTCACTTCCGGCGAGTTGGTCGAGGAGAGAGGCGGGCGTCAACGAAATCTTAGGTGTCGCAGCGACAATGTTCTCGGGTTTACTTGAATAGCAGCGACTCCTCAGAGGCGTAAGGAATCGTCGCCCGGCGTCGATCGCCCGGGCATTCGACCATTTCGTCTACACGTGAACGCCGCGCTCAATCTCCGAACCCGATCTCCGCTTCCAGCGACTGACCAACCTCGAGCCACGTGCCCGCGCCTTCGACAACGATCGCATTGATGCCGAACGTCAGCTCGCCGTCGAAATTCGGGTTCGCGCGATAGGTCTGCATCGTGTCGGTCGGCTCGTGCGGCCACGCTGGATCGGGCGCGCCGGTGACCTGGTCGATCGTCGGCATCGGGCAGCGCGTGCACAGCTTCACGAGGCGCAGCCGCACGGGCGTCGCGCCTTCCGTGTCGAGATGTTCGACGAAATCCTCTTCGTACGCGTCGAGATCGGACACCACGATATTCGGGCGGAAGCGGTTCATCGGAATAGCCGGCGCGCCTTTTGCGGCGAGCCGTGCGTTCAGGTCGTCGAGCGACGACTGGCCGATCACGAGCAGCGGGTAACCGTCCGCGAACTGCGTGTGCGTATCGATCTCGCCGGTCCATTTGCGATTGCAGCCGCGGCGCGCGTCGGACCTGAAGCGCGCGAGCTTCGTGGGCATGCCGAGGAATTCGGTGAGCCATGCGGCCGTTTCGGCGCCCGTGTCGATCGCGTCGACGGTGTCGCGCCACACGGTCGCGGCCATTGTCGGCGTCGCGGGCGATACGTCGCCATCGAGCGGCGTGCGGATCTCGCGCATGCCCGGCGCATTCAGCACGAGCGCATCGCTGTCGAGCGCGGTGCGGATCAGCGCGAGGCGCGGGTGCGAGCGCTGCGTGATCATCTGCCCGGCGGGGTCGGTGATCAGCCAGTGGCGGTCGTACGCGAGGCCCGTTTCGAGCAGTTGCGCGCGCGACAGCGTGATGCCGGCGCAGGATTTGATCGGATAGACGAAGAGTTCGGCGATGGCTGGCATGACGCTGGCTGAAGGCGGATGGCGAGACTGCGATTGTGCCAGATCGTGCCGAAGCCGTTTGGGCGGCTGTACACCGTCGCGCGGCCGCTCATGCGAGCGGGAAGCCGGAGTCGAACGTCGCGCGCACGTCGAGCGGCTGGCGCAGCAGTCCAGCCTTCAGGTAGAAGTCGGCCGTGCGCTGTTGTTCGGCGATGACCGTCGCGTCGATCGGTAGCCAGCGCGTGTTGCGGCGCTCGAACTGCAGTTTCGCGGCCGCCGGCGGAATGCCGATGATGCGCGCGAGTGCGGCGGAATACGCATCGGCATGCCGGTACGACCACGTCTGCGCGCGCACGACGCGCCTCAGGAAATCGTGCAGCGCGTCGCGCTTCGACGCGATCGCCGCGTCGGTCGCCGCAATGTAGCTGAGGCCCGACCACAGTCCGCGGCCATTGACGAGCACGCGCGCGCGGCCGCTCGTTTCGGCGAGCGCGGTATAGGGTTCCCAGGTCGCCCAGGCATCGATCGAACCGGTTGCGAGCGCAAGCATCGTGTCGGCCGGCGGCAGGAAGCGGAACGAGACGGCGTCGGGCGGCAGCCCGGCCGCGTCGAGCGCCTTCAGCGTGACGAAATGGCCGATCGAGCCGCGCGTGGTGCCGATGCGCTTGCCCTTCAGGTCGGCGGCGCGCTTCAGCGCCGCATCAGGCTGCACGAGCACGGCCGTGCCGTACGGGTCTGAACGGTTCGCGCCGATCACCTTGATGCGTGCGCCCGAAGCGAGCGCGAAGATCACCGGCGCGTCGCCGATCGGGCCACAGTCGACGGCGGCCGCGTTCAGCGCTTCGGCAAGCGGCGCGGCAGCCGGGAACTCGGTCCACGCAATGTCGTACGCCAGGCCGTTCAGTTCGCCGGCCGCTTCGAGCAGCGCGCGCAGCCCGCCTTTCTGGTCGCCGGCGCGCAGCAGCGGCCGTGTGCCCGATTGTGCGCGCAGGGCAGCCGGGGCCGCGGCGATCGTGGCGAGGGCGCTCGCTCGCGCGAGGAAATGGCGTCGGGTCGAATTCATCGTGAAGCTCGGTCGGAAGAGAAGTTCAGGGATTCAATCAATGCGGGAGCCCGGCCTGCACATCGCGCACAGG
>NZ_JAAGPE010000553.1:0-458 GCF_017104605.1 Burkholderia sp. Ac-20384
TAAAAAAAAAAGATAATGAGAGGAATTCGGCAAATATAATTGAGATGAGTATTACACAACTAAAAAACCACATTGGCACTAACAAATACTTACTTGTTCTATCAGGTGTCGTTGATAGTTCTGTGGTTGCAGAACTGATTCATCGTGGTATCGGTGATCATGTGACTTGTTGTGTTGTGGACAATAGATGATTACGCTTCACTGCAGTGGATCCGGTGCATCAAATGTTTGCTGAAAACACTGGCAGTCGGTTGACTCGTGCGCATTGTGACGCGTGTTTTGTAACGGCACTTGCATGGTTGAGTGTTCCTGAAGAGATGCGTAATAGCATTGTCCGTGAGTTTAGCGAAGGTTTCTAGGAATAGTCTCTTAAGCTTGATGCCGTTCATTGCTTTGCTCAGGGCACAATTTATCCTGAGGTCTTCGAGTTAGCAGCCAGAAATCAAGTTTTTTTTTTT
>NZ_JAAGPE010000554.1:0-237 GCF_017104605.1 Burkholderia sp. Ac-20384
GGTGTGGTGTCATGTATGGGTTGGAGAGTAGGAGTAGAGGGGAGCGGTGTCAGAGCAGAATAGTATGGTAGAGGGATAGGTGGGGGGTGGATAGTGGTAAGTGAAAGGGGATGATGTGACGCGAGCGAGATTAAGTCGGTGGGTAAGAGTGTGGATGCAGGGCAGATCGTGAAGTCTGAGTGTAAGGGGGTGAGGAGGAGGAGGAGATCACGTGCTAGGTTGGTTTTTTTTTTTTTT
>NZ_JAAGPE010000555.1:0-2690 GCF_017104605.1 Burkholderia sp. Ac-20384
CCAGCGCAGGCACAGCCGGAACGGCCGCATGTGCGGCGCGAGATCGAGCCGCTCGAACAGTTCGCGCAGCTGGTCGGTCGGCTGCAGCGCGTGCAGGTAGCAGCCGCGCTCGACCGCGCGCCGCTTGAGCAGCTCGCGGTCGCGGGTCAGGACGATCCGGCCCTCTCGCGCGGCGAGCGCCGCGAGTTCGTCGTCGCGGTAGTGGTTGTCGTAGCAGGTGTCGAAGCCCGCGAGGCGTAGCAGCTGCGCGAGGCCGCCGAGATGCGCGTCGGCAGCGAAGCGCCAATGCGCCGGTGGCGGCACGGTGGCCCCGTTCGCCGCCGGCTGCGCGCGTTCCGGAAAGGCTTCGACCCGGTCGCCGTCGTCGAGCGGCCGGTCGAGCGTGGCCGGCGCGTCGTTCACGCACAGCCGGCCGATTTCGGTATGCGGGACGCCGAGCGCCTCGATCGCGTGCTTCAGCGTCGCGTCACGCGCACACGCATGCCCGAACGCGCGGTCGCGCTGGGCGCGCGGGAGAAAGGCGTTCAGTTCGTCGTGGAAGCGGAAGGTCGCGGTCGCCATGCGGGCAGTATGGCACCGCGCATGGCCGGCCGCGTGCCCTGCAGACGCCACGCATCTGTGGTTAACTCCCCGCTTCACGGAGCGAAGGAGCGGGAAATGGATCTCGGATTTATCGGGCTGGGTGAAATGGGGCAGGCAATCGCAACGAACCTGCTGAAGGCCGGGCACACGGTGCGGGTCTGGAACCGGTCGCGCGAGCGCGCCGAGCCGCTCGCGGCCATTGGCGCGCAGATCGTCGACACGCCGGCCGACGCGTTTCGCGGTGACGCGGTGTTCTCGATGCTCGCCGACGACGCCGCGGCGCGCGCGATCTTCGACGATGCGCTGCTCGCCCAGGCGCCGCGCGGCCTGATCCACGTGAACATGGCGACGGTGTCGGTCGCGCTGGCCGAATCGCTCGCGCACGCGCATGCGTCGCGCGGCATCCATTACGTCGCCGCGCCGGTGATGGGCCGGCCCGATGTCGCCGCCGCCGCACGCCTGACGATCATGGCGGGCGGCCCGGCCGAGGCGATCGACCGCGTGCAGCCGCTGTTCGACGCGATCGGCCAGAAGACCTGGCGGTTCGGGTCGCTGCCGCAGCATGCGAACGTCGCGAAGATCGCCGCGAACTTCACGCTCGCGTCGGCGATCGAGACGCTCGGCGAGGCCTCTGCATTGCTCGGCGCGCACGGCGTCGCGATGCGCGATTTCCTCGACGTGATTACCGGCAGCGTGTTTCCGGGCCCCGTCTACGAAGGCTACGGCTCGATGATCGCCGAGCGGCACTACGAGCCCGCGCGCTTCAAGGCGCGCCTCGGGCTGAAGGACGTTCGCCTGGCGCTGGAAGCCGGTGACGCCGTGTCGGTGCCGCTGCCGGTCGCGAGCGTCGTGCGCGACAACCTGCTCGACGCGCTCGCGCACGGCGGCGGCGAGCAGGATTTCGCGGTACTCGGCGAAGTCGCGCTGCGCCGCGCGGGCCGCTGATCCGCCGCGCGACAGAAGTCCGGCGCACCGGCATAATCGACGTTTCGTTTTCCCTTACATCGACGCAGAGGCGGGCATGAACTTGCATACGTGGTGGCTTTTCGTGGCGACGGTGTTCGTCGTGTCGGCGATTCCGGGCCCGAACATGCTGCTGGTGATGACGCACGGCGCGCGGCACGGGCTGCGGCGTTCGACGTGGACGATGGCCGGTTGCCTCACCGCGCTGGTGCTGATGCTGTCGGTGTCGGCGGCGGGCCTCGGTGCGGTGCTCGAAGCCTGGCCGGCGATGTTCAACACGTTGCGCTTCGCGGGTGCGGCCTACCTGATCTACCTCGGTGTGAAGGCGTGGCGTGCTCGCGTCGACGACGAGCAGCCGGCCGCCGACGTCGACGCCGTGTCGCGCCAGGTCGCACCGGCATCGCGCGGGACGCTGTTCCGCAACGGTTTCCTGGTCGCGGGCAGCAACCCGAAGGCGATCCTGTTCGCGGCCGCGCTGTTGCCGCAGTTCATCAACGCGGCAGAGCCGACGCTACCGCAGTTCGGCATGCTCGTCGTCACGTTCGCGGTGATCGAGGTGAGCTGGTATTTCGTCTACGCGTCGTTCGGCACGCGCATCGGCGCGACGTTGAAGAGCCAGAGCGTGGCGAAGATCTTCAACCGGCTGACGGGCGGGCTGTTCGTCGGCTTCGGCGCGATGATGGCGCTGGTCCGTCACTGATTTCGCACTGATACCGGTGCGCCGAACGCCCCGTCCCTCGCAAGAGGGCGGGGCGTTCGGTTTTTCGGGCCTGCGTCACGCCGGCCTAGGCACGCGGGCGCGTCAACGCGGCAGCGCCGGCCCCGCGTCCGGCCGTGAGCCCGAAGACGGTGGCCGCGCCGGCGAACGCAAACCCCACACCGCATACCGCGCTCCACCCGCCCCAGGCCCACGCGCTGCCGGCGAGCAGCGCGCCGAGCGCGCCGCCGATGAAGAACAGCCCGACGAACAGCCCGTTCAGGCGGCCGCGCGCGGCCGGGTTCAGCAGGTTGATCTCGCGGCGGCCGATCGTCTGGTCGACGATGACACCCGCATCGAGCAGCGCCGCGCCGCCGGCCAGCAGCGCGAGCGCGAGGCCGCGATGCATGTGGGCGTCGAAGCCGAACCAGTCGGCGCCCGCGATCCC
>NZ_JAAGPE010000556.1:0-3104 GCF_017104605.1 Burkholderia sp. Ac-20384
AGATCAACGAGGCGTTCGCGGCGCAGGCGCTGGCGGTGCACAAGCAGATGGGCTGGGACACGTCGAAGGTGAACGTGAACGGCGGGGCGATCGCGATCGGCCACCCGATCGGCGCGTCGGGCTGCCGGATCCTGGTGACGCTGCTGCACGAGATGGCCAAGCGCGATGCGAAGCGCGGGCTGGCGTCGCTGTGCATCGGCGGCGGGATGGGCGTCGCACTCGCGGTCGAGCGCGCCTGAGTAGAGCCTGACATACGTCCCGCGTACGGCGCCGGCCAGCGCCGCACGCGGGCGAAGCGGATTTCGCGCACGACAAGCAGTCAATAACAAGCGCGAGGTGCCGGTGCGTGCCGCGCCCGCGACGCGGGCGGCTGCGCATCGAAGCGGTGGGGCGGCAGCCTGAGCGATGCCGTCGCCCCGCCTTCATCGATTACTTTCTTGTCGGTAATTTATAGGATGACTAAGCGAATTGCAGTTGTGACTGGTGGAATGGGCGGCCTCGGCGAAGCGGTCAGCATCAGGTTGAACGACGCGGGCCACCGGGTAGTCGTCACGTATTCGCCGAACAACACCGGCGCGGACCGCTGGCTGACCGAGATGCACGCGGCCGGTCGCGAGTTCCACGCGTACCCGGTGGACGTGGCCGATCACGATTCGTGCCAGCAATGCATCGAGAAGATCGCGCGGGACGTCGGCCCGGTCGACATTCTCGTGAACAACGCGGGCATCACGCGCGACATGACGCTGCGCAAGCTCGACAAGGTCAACTGGGACGCGGTGATCCGCACCAACCTCGATTCCGTGTTCAACATGACGAAGCCGGTCTGCGAAAGCATGGTCGAGCGCGGCTGGGGCCGCATCGTCAACATCTCGTCGGTGAACGGCTCGAAGGGTTCGGTCGGCCAGACCAACTACGCGGCCGCGAAGGCCGGCATGCACGGTTTCACGAAATCGCTCGCGCTCGAGATCGCGCGCAAGGGCGTGACGGTGAACACGGTGTCGCCGGGCTACCTCGCGACGAAGATGGTCACGGCGATCCCGCAGGACATCCTCGACTCGAAGATCCTCCCGCAGATTCCGGCGGGCCGGCTCGGCAAGCCCGAGGAAGTCGCGGCGCTGGTGGCCTACCTGTGCTCGGAGGAGGCCGGCTTCGTGACGGGCTCCAACATCGCGATCAACGGCGGGCAGCACATGCACTGACCCGCAGCGGCCCGGCGCTCCGGCAGCGTGCGCGCACGTGCCGGAGCGTCGGGCCGCGTTCCGCAATATCCAGTGCCAGGGCGGCGGCAGACGCGCCGCTTCGGCTTCGCAATCCGGAGAAGGCATGGGCGACACCTGGATGGGACTGGCGATCGGCGGCACGGCACTGGCCGTCGCGCTGACGATGGCGGTCTCGCTCTACTGGCTCGAGCGGCGCCGTGCGCGTCTGCTGCGGAACTTCGATCATCGCGATTGCTGGCTCGTCGCGTACGGCAAGTGCTTCGCGCGCGTGCGGGCCAGGCCGGCACGCCGCATGCGCGGCGCGCGTTGACGGCGGCATTGCCGCAGTGACGCGTCGCGATCGACGAGCGGTCATGCATCGCGCGCAGGCCTCTGGCGATGCGCGCGATGCCCGTGGTCAATCGCTCTTTTCGCTCTTTCCACCCGACTCGCCCGAGTCGTTCTTGTGGAAGATCCGCTTCGTCGTGCGCTTGGTGGCATCCCAGCCTTCGCGCGACGCGTGTGCGACCCCGTGCCCGACCGCCTTCGCGGCGCTTGCGGTTGCGTGGCCGAAGCTGCGGGCCGCCTCGCCGGTCTTGTGCGCGGCTTCCTTCGAATCGCGCTTGATGTCCTGCTTTACTTCCGACATGTCCGCGTGCGCGATCGGGCTGATCAGCGCCAGAACGAGCGCGGTGCCAATGAACTGACGAACTTTCACGACCTGGTTTCCTTCTCTTGAGTAAGCGGCTTCATCGAGGATTCGCATCGCCGGCTGGCGCCGGGCGAAACGCGCCGGACGTCGATACATCCAGCATCACCGCCGCGCGGCCGGACAGCAGCACGCGATCGCCGCAGCGCAGCGCGAAGCCGTACAGTACCGAGCGGGCGTCGCCGCTCACGCGTTCCGCTTCGACGACGAGCGGCTGCGCGAACGTGTCGAGCCGGTCGACGAACGCGTCGACGTTGCGCACGCTCGCGAGGTAGCCGACGCGCGGGTGCGCTTCGTGCGCACCGAGCAGCGCGCCGTGCACGGCCATCGCCTGCGCCGCGTATTCGATGCCGCAGACGGAGGCGAGCCGGCCGTGCGCGCGCAGCGGGTTGTGCGGATCGCGGTGGCTCGTCGCGGTGCAGCGGATGCGGTCCGCATCCCATGCGTCGACCGTATCGAGCACGCACATCGCGCCGTCGTGCGGAATGTGCGCGGCGATCCACGCGTGGTCGAGCGGCGGCGCGAGCGGGATCGTCGCGGTCATCACGCGCGCTCCGTGAACGTATCCGGCATCGCGACGTCGACCTGCACGCGTGTGTCGGCCAGGTAATCGAGCACGACGCGCGTCGAACGCCGCGCGGCGAGCGCGTCGAGCAGCGGCAGCACGCGCGCGGCCGGATTGCCGGCGCGCAGCGTGTCGAGCTCGGCATGCGCGAGCGTCGTGGCGGGCGCGTCGGTGAGCTGCACGTCGATACGGGCGAGCGTGCGTTCGCCCGGTTCGGGCGCGAGCACGAGGGCCACGCCGAATGCGTCGCCGATCGGGCGCACCGCGCGCAGCGGTTCCGGATAGTCGGTGTCGTACGCGATCAGCAGGCTCGGCACGCGATCGACCACGACCTGGCACAGGCTTTCGAGCAGGCCCGCGGCAAAGCTGCCGTCGTGCGCGCACAGCACGTTCGACGTCGCCATCGCGCGGGTCGCGATGCTCCAGTAGCCGGCCGGTGCGTTGTGCACGGAGTTGTGGAAGCGCGTCGGCGACAGCTGGCGATCGTCGCCAGCGAGCGTCTCGCAGATCGCGTGGCAATTCTGGCCGTCGCCGCCCGATGCGCTGAACACGGTCGCGAGCGTCGCGGCGTCGCGTCCGCTCGCGGCCACCGCTTCGTGGCCGGCCGCGAGCGCCACGCGCACGACCGGGC
>NZ_JAAGPE010000557.1:0-3082 GCF_017104605.1 Burkholderia sp. Ac-20384
GCCGCCGAGCGCGGACAGGCCGATCCCGTCCGGTTCCGCAAACGTCAGGTAGAGCGAATCGATGTCGTCGGAACCCGAGATCGCGCGGGCGCCGATGAAACGCTGCCGCGCGGCGCACACGTCGACGAGCGCGATCTCCTCGCGCCCCGGCTGTGCGCCCGCCACGCAGCGCACGACGAGCCGCTTGTTGCGCGTGAACGCGACTTCGGCCGGCACCGCGCCGGTCGCGGCGAGTCCTGCCGCGACGCCGGCGACGGTGGCTTCGCGATGTTCGGGAAAGGCGTTGTTGGTACCGGTGGACAGCGCGACGAGCGGCGTCGCGCCGCAGTGCGCGGCGACGGCGCGGTGAGTGCCGTCGCCGCCGAGCACGACGATCAGCGCGACTTCCATCCGGTGCAGGTAGGCGGCGCCGGCCTGGGTATCGGCGACGGAGTCGGTAATCGGCAGGTCGACGAATTCGACTTCGGGCCAGCGCTCGTGCGGCGCGACCGCCCGATGCGTGTCGATCGCACGCAGCAGCAGCGTCGCGATGCCCGTCCGGTCGCGCAGCGTCAGCACGCGCTCGACGCCCATCGCGCCGAGGCCGGCCAGCAGGCGCACGATCATGTTCGCCTTCTCGGCCGTCGGAAACACGGAGGCATGCGTCGTAAGGCGGCGGATGTCGCGCCCCGATGCGGGGTTCGCGATCACGCCAACGGTAACGGGCGTCGTCACGGGTTTGTCTCCATCCAGTTGGCCGGCCGCAGCGCGTTGGCGTACTGCGGCCCTGCCTGTCTCGTCCGCTGCCATCGTCGGGTGGCGGATCGTCGTCATCGACGCGACCGCGCCGACTTGCCCGTGATATCTGCAAGCGGCGTGCCATCGTGCGCGCGATGAACGTGAAACCCTTGTGAATGCTGACGAGACGGGGATGCCCGTGTTTCGGATTCGCTGCTGGAAGGGCCGAACGTGCGGCCATTCGGCCCGCTCGTCTCACATCGCCGATTCAATGAAACGGCCACCGCGACGCCGGTGCAAGCGCACCGCTGCGCCCGCAAACCCCGCGGTATCGCGGCGCCGCGCAGGCCGCGTCATGCCGGACGATCGCCGCAGCGCGCACATGAACGTGTCTCAACGTCACGAGACAGCCCGCGATACCGGTGAGACGAACGTCTCACGCCCGCCGCGTGCTGCGATGCAATGTGATCCGTCGAACCGGATGTGCTACAAGAACATCGCATCCCCCGCCGTACGGAACCGGAGCCGACCATGCCTTACGCCGTCCCCCAGGCCCAGCACGCCGACCGTGTGCTCGGCGCGCTCGCCGGACGCCTGCCCGCGCCGGCCGAATCCACGCGCCTCGTGTCGTCGTGGCAACGGTCGCTGGAGCGCTACTGTCTCGACCCCGCTTCATCGATCGGCCCGCGCGTGCTGACCGCAGCCGAGCTGCGCGAAGTGCGCGACAAGGAGGAAGCCTTCCTGCGCGCGTCGGGCCAGTGCCTGACGCGGCTGCACGACATGATCCGCGTCGCCGACTACTGCGTGATGCTGACCGACGCGCACGGCGTGACGATCGACTACCGGATCGACCGCGAGCGCCGCAACGACTTCCGCCATGCAGGGCTGCACATCGGTTCGTGCTGGTCGGAAAGCGAGGAAGGCACGTGCGGTGTCGCGAACGTGCTGACCGATCTCGCGCCGATCACCGTGCACAAGACCGATCACTTTCGTGCGGCGTTCACGACGCTCACCTGCAGCGCGGCGCCGATCTTCTCGCCGGGCGGCGAACTGATCGGCGTGCTCGACGCGTCGGCCGTTCATTCGCCCGACGGCCGCGACAGCCAGCGTCTCGTCTATCAGCTCGTGCGGCAGAGCGCGGCGCTGATCGAGGACGGCTACTTCGTACACAGCACCGCGCAGCACTGGATCCTGTTCGGGCATCCGAATCGTCACTACGTCGAAGCGCAACCGGAGTGGCTGATCGCGTTCGACGAATGCGGCAACATCGTCGCCGCGAACCGGCAGGCGCGCGACGCGCTGCCGGCGCTGCGCGAACCGCGCCATATCGACGAGATCTTCGATGCAACCGAGATGCCGCTGCGCGATGCCGCACGGCTCGATGCGATCGTCGCGCTGCGGCTGCGCGCAACCGGCGCGCCGCTCTATGCGCGGCTGCGTGCGCCGCTACGGCGCCCCGGCCGCGAACCCGGCACGGCCTCGCGCCGCCCGGGCACCGCGCAACGCCACGTCGGCGCGCTGACGCCGTTCCTGCACAGCAGCGACGCGCATATCGCGCAGCAGGCCGAGCTCGCGCTGCGTGTCGCGAGCAAGCGGCTGCCGATTCTCGTGCTCGGCGAAACCGGTGCGGGGAAGGAAGTATTCGCGCGTGCGATCCACGATGCCGGTGCGCGGCGCGCGCGGCCGTTCATCGCGGTCAACTGCGGCGCGCTGCCGGAAGCGCTGATCGAGAGCGAACTGTTCGGCTATGCGGCCGGCGCGTTCACCGGCGCACGCAAGCATGGCGCGCGCGGCAAGATCGCACTCGCCGACGGTGGCACGCTGTTCCTCGACGAAATCGGCGACATGCCGCTCGCGCTGCAGACGCGCCTGCTGCGCGTGCTCTCCGATGGCGAAGTCGTGCCGCTCGGCAGCGACACGCCCGTACGCGTCGATCTCGACGTGATCTGCGCGACGCACCGCGATCTCGCACGCATGGTGGCCGACGGCACGTTCCGCGAGGACCTGTACTACCGGCTGAGCGGCGCGACGTTCGAACTGCCGCCGCTGCGCGAGCGCGCCGATGTGCGCGACGTGATCGCCGCCGTATTCGCCGAAGAGGCGCAGGCAACCGGCCACGTGCTGACGCTCGATGCGACGCTCGCCGAACAGCTCGCCGCGTATCCGTGGCCCGGCAATGTTCGACAGCTGCGCAACGTGCTGCGCTACGCGTGTGCCGTGTGCGACGCCGCGCGCGTGACGCGGCAGGATCTGCCGGCCGATATCGCCGCGCAGCTCGGCGGCACGTCGCCCGGCATGCTGCCCGACGACGAACGCGGCCGCATCGTCGCGGCGCTCACCGCGCACCGCTGGCGGCCCGACGCGG
>NZ_JAAGPE010000558.1:0-3071 GCF_017104605.1 Burkholderia sp. Ac-20384
GGCGGCGGCTTCGAAATCGAGATTCGGGAACGTGGCGGACAGCGTGTCGAGCAGGACGCGGTCGGCGATGACTTCGCTGTCGACGAGCACGCCGTCGCAGTCGCAGATGAGGTGATCGAGCATGGTGCGTTCTCCAGTCGGTCGGGAGTGGGGCCGGATCAGGCGGCGGCCGGGTGGAAGGTGAGCGCGAGGCCGTTCATGCAGTAGCGCAGGCCGGTCGGCTGCGGGCCGTCGTCGAACACGTGGCCGAGATGGCCGCCGCAGCGGCGGCAGTGCACTTCGGTGCGGATCATCCCGAACGACGCGTCGGTGGTGGTGGCGACCGCGTGGTCGAGCGGCTTCCAGAAGCTTGGCCAGCCGGTATGGCTGTCGAACTTGGTGGCCGACGAGAACAGCGAGAGGGCGCAGCCGGCGCACGCGAACGTGCCTTGCCGGTGCTCGTCGTTCAGCGGGCTGGTGTACGGCCGTTCGGTGCCCGCTTCGCGCAGGACCGAATACTGGGCGGGCGTGAGCCGGCGATGCCATTCGGCGTCGCTGAGGGTGACCTCAAAAGGGGCGGCCGTTTGCGGGGTGGCGGGCGGCGCGGCGAACGCGCGGCCGACCAGCGCGCGGCGGCCGACGGACGACAGCGTCGCGAGAACGGCGAGGCCGGTGGCGCCGGCGAACAGCAGATGTCTGCGGGTGGGCATGATGGGCTCCTGGCGGCAGGTCCTGAAAATATGCGCCCATCGTAGTCAGCGGCCGGTGTCGAAGTCCTCACGGAAAGTTAAATGAATTGTGATTGTTTTTCGGGTGATCCGGCTAGGTCCATTGAAATCCGTCGAAGCCCCGTCTGACAGGGGTTTGCGGGGAATTTATGGTCTGCCAAGTTCCGCGGAAATCCTCCACGAGCCGCAACTTTTTAGTGTTTTTTTAGTGTTTGCGATGTGGGGTAGGCTCTGCTTAGAGAGGTTCGGGCCGACCTGATTGCGATATCAAAGGAGGGCGATCATGGGTGCTCTGACGGTTAGACAAATCGAAGCTGCAAAGGCGATCGGGAGGCTGTATTTCCTGTCGGATGGGCGTGGGCTGTTCCTGCGCATCGGCCCGGATGGCTCGAAAACCTGGCTTGTTCGCGTCAGCATCAATGGCAAGCAACGCGACAAGCCGCTCGGCAAGGCATGGGGGCGCACCATGACTGACGGGCAGTTGTCGCTCGAGGATGCACGCGTAGCCGCGGCGACGATTCGTTCACAGGCACGCGACGGTGTGGACTATCTTGAAGCCACGAAGCGAGACCGCCAGGCCAAGGTCGAAAAAGCGGCGACGGCGGAGCTCACCCTCGGGGATTTGTTCGATGCTTGGTTCGCAACTGTCAACAAGAAGCGAGGCAGGAAAGGCCGAAAGGATGGCGGTCGGATGCTGCGACGTGCGATGGAAAAGCATGTACTGCCGGCCCTCCGTGTACACAAGATCACAGATGTGTTTGCGTCGAACGTTCTGCCGTTGCTTACCGCTATTTCCGACGCGGGATACAACCGGCGCGCAGTTGAGGTGTTGGGGGCCGTCCAGCAAATGATTCGATGGGGCGAGCGCAACCAGCCGTGGAAGCGCTTGCTGATCGATTGTGATGTGCTCGCGCTCGCAAAAGAAGATGTCGTTGCAGGTGACTACGACCCGGTACGTGACAACGAACGCCATCGCACGCTGTCGGACGACGAAATTCGCGCGCTCGGTGAACTTATGCCGGCTGCGCGTCTTCCGCGTTCCATGGGGTCAGCGGTATGGGTGATGCTTGCTTGCGGAACGCGTGTCGGTGAAACGCTCGCGACTCGATGGGCTGATCTTGACTTCAAGGCTAGAACGTGGACGATTCCTAAGGAGCGCACGAAGTCAAGCGCGGCGATTACGATTCATCTTTCCGATTTCGTCCTTGTTCAGTTCGCGGCACAGCAGGTTGTGCGCGCAGGATGGCCTGAGGACGACGTGCGGCGCGAGTACGTATTTCCGTCGCAACAGGGAAAGATTCCGCACGTCACTATCTATACAATGTGCAAGGCGATCCGTGACCGGCAACGCGGGAAGGGCGTATCGACCGAAGGTCGTACGACAGCAACGGATACGCTTACTGTCTCGGGTGGTCAGTGGAAATGCCATGACCTGCGTCGTACCTGCGGAACGATGATGCAGTCGCTTGGTATTGCTGAGAGCATCGTGCATCGATGCCTGAATCATGTGCGTAACGATCCGCTTGATCGAATCTATCTGCAGTTCAATTACGACGATCAGATGCGTGATGCATGGCGACGATGGGGCGACCGTCTGTCGGAATTACTGGGCGAAGATACGAGAAACGTGCGCTTTCTGTTCAAGTCGTAGTCCACGGTTTCAATCACCTAGGCATTCATATCCGATTGACGACCGGCTGTTTATCCAACAGCACGAAGATTCGCCGATGCGCGTCGTCGGTGATAACGCTCGACCGGACTTCGGATTTTTGCCTCGACCACCGATAGAGCAATGCGAAAGCACTTCCGTGTTGCGTCGTCGGCCGCAGACGCAATTGCTACCACTTCCTACCGGTCAGATCCGTCGTCTGTCGCTCGAGTGTCATCGTGCGCTTGCGGCGCTCTGTAACGGATGCGGTGGTTGAGCCGATCGCCACTTTGTCCAATATGCTCATGCTCCTATTCTACGGCATCTGGCTTGCCGATTGAATCTGGCTGAGAGATGACCGCTGTCAGCCTGCAGTGGCGAATCCGGCGAACGTCCGATGCGCATTGATTGATCGATGAGTTTGCAAGCTAGCACGGCCTACGCGTGGTGCACGTGTCGAAGTCTGACGGTTTCTACGTAGAAACTTTAGGAAGCGCGATAGGACGTGCGTGGTTGCCAGTGAACGGGCGTCACGATGCGCTCCGTCGAAGTGGTCCATTCCGAGGTGGGATTCGGCGAACTGAAGGGGAACATAGTAAATGATATGAACGCCTCCCACCCGTGATCGGTGGGAGCCGGCAGGAAGGCGGAGCCTCACGGACCGACGGCATCAGAGTGCCCAGATGGAAGACCATAGAGGTTTTCCTGGCAAACCG
>NZ_JAAGPE010000559.1:0-2895 GCF_017104605.1 Burkholderia sp. Ac-20384
AGGCCGTGCAGGCGCGGTCGGCCCGCGCATCGGGCGCGCCGGTCGTGGCAGGCGGCGTGGTCAACCCGCCGACGCAGCCGGGCGACGTCGCGGTGCCGTACGTGCCGCAGCTCGTGCGCGACCAGATCCGCGACCAGGTAAAGCAGGAAGTGATTGCGCAGGCGAAGGCCGAGAACTGGGCGCAGCCGAACACGTTCCCCGACTGGGTGTCGCGCATCAAGCTCGACGGCGACCTGCGCGTGCGTGACGAGTATCACTTTTACGGCGGCGGCAACACGAACGGCGTGACGAACTTCGCGGCGATCAACCAGGGCGGCGGGTTCGACGTCAACTCGAACACCAACAACACGCAGATCCCCACGCAGAACACGCGGGAGAACCGCAACAACCTGCTGCGCTACCGTGCGCGGCTCGGCGTGACGGCGACGCTGTCCGACGAGATGATCGCCGGCATCCAGCTCGCGAGCGGCAACGACAACGGGCCGGTGTCGACCACGGCCACCGCGGGCGGCGGCTTCGCGAAGAAGAACATCTGGCTGAACAAGGCGTTCTTCGCGTACAAGCCGACGTCGTGGCTGAACCTGACGGCCGGCCGTTTCGACAACCCGTTCTTCAAGTCGGACCTGGTGTTCTCCGACGACCTGATGATGGACGGGTTCGCCGCGAACCTGCGCCATGCGCTGCCGTGGAATCCGGACGTCACGCTGTTCGGCACGCTCGGCGTGTTCCCGATCCAGTACACGAGCGAGAACTTCCCGTCGAACAGCACCGAGAAGGCCGGCAGCGACACGAAGTGGATGTTCGGTGCGCAGTTCGGCGCCGACTGGAAGATCGACGCGAAGAACCGGCTGCGTGGCGCGGTCGCGTACTACGACTTCCAGAACATGCGCGGCACGCTGTCGTCGCCGTGCGCGCTCTATGCCGGCGCGACGAGCTGCAGCACCGACAACGAGGCGCCGGCATTCATGCAGGGCGGCAACACGCTGATCGCGCTGCGCAACATCGTGCAGAACCCGAATCTCGCGCCGGGGATGACGCCGCAACCGCAGCTGTTCGGCCTGGCCTACAACTACCGGCTGCTCGACCTGAAGGCGCAGTGGGACACGGTGGTGGCCGATCGCTTCAAGCTGCGTCTCGACGGCGAATACGTGCGCAACCTCGCGTACAACGACAACAAGGCATTCGCGGCATCGTCGCTGCCGGTCAACAACTACGATTCGACGTCGGTGAACGCGACGCGCGCCGACTATCGCAGCGGCCCGAACGGCTTCCTCGCGAAGGCCACGTTCGGCGAGCCGGAGCCGCGCGAGAAGGGTCAGTGGAACTTCTCGATCGCCTACAAGTACCTGCAGCCGGACGCCGTGCTCGACGCGTTCAACGATCCCGACTTCCACCTCGGCGGCACCAACGCGCGCGGCTATGTGCTCGGCGCCGCGTATGCGGTCGCCCGCGATACGTGGGTGTCGGCCCGTTACCTGAGCTCGAAGGAAGTGTACGGGCCGCCGGTATCGATCGACGTGCTGCAGATCGAGCTCAATGCTCGTTTCTGACCGGAGCCGCGGATGAACACGATCACTCGCACGATGTTCGCGGCCGGCGGGGCCGGCATGTTGCTGCTCGCGGCCGGCGGCGCGCACGCGCAGAGCATCGAGGACAAGCTGCGCAGCCAGTTGCGCTCGACCGTGCAGGAGCTGCGCCAGCTGCAGGACAACCAGGCGCAGTTGCAGAGCGACAAGGCGGTGGCCGAGAAGCAGCGCGACGACGCGCTCGCGCAACTGAAGGCGATGCAGGGGCAACTGGCCGCCGCGCACGGCGACTCGGGCGCCGAGGCGGCTGCGAAGCGTGCGCTCGCCCAGGAGCGGGCAGGCCGCGAGCAGGACGCGAAGTCGCTGGCGAAATACAAGTCGTCCTATGAAGACTTGCTCGCCGTGTCGCGCGCCCGCGATGCGCAGCACACGCAACTGCAGAAGGACGCCGCCGCGCGTGACACGCAACTGAAAGCCTGCCAGGCACACAATGCCGAGCTGTATCGCGTGGGGCACGAGATTCTCGACGCGTACGAGCATGTCGGAATCGGCACGCTGTTCTCGTCGCGTCAGCCGTTCGCGCAGTCGGCGCGCGTGAAGTACGACGACATCGCGCAACGCTACGGCGATGCGCTGTATGCGGGCAAGTATGACCCGGCTGCGCGGCCGGTTGCAGCAACACCAGCGCCGGTACCGGCGTCGGCTGCTGCCGCGAATGCGCAGTAAGCGCGGCCCGCAGCCGGGATGGAACCGATCGATTCGTTGAATACGAGGAAGACAGACATGCAAGACAAGCAACCGAACGCCGGCGACGAACGCGCGGCACACGATGCGCCGATCGAAGCGATCAGCGCCGACCGCCTCGCCGACGTGCTGCGCCGCGCGGGCTACCGCGTGACGGCGGCCGAACAGAACGGCGCGGTGCAACTGATGAGCGCAAGCCAGGGCATCGGCTTCGCGGTGCGCTTCGGCAACCCGGCCGCCGCACTCGCGCCGCAGGGCGCCGACGCGTCGCCCGCCACGTTGCTGTTCATCGACTACACGCTGTCGTGCGTGCTGCAGGTGCAGGGTGACTTGCCGGCCGAACTCGTCGCGGACTGGAACCGGACCAAGCGCTTCGCGCGTCTCGCGAGCCACGGACAGTTTCTGGCGCTGGAGATGGACGTGGTCGTCGCAGGCGGCGTGTCCGAGCGCTACCTGCGTTCGACGATCGAGCTTTGGGATCGCCTGATCCAGGAATTCCTGCTGCACCTGCGCAACCGTCCCGCGATGGCCGAGCAGGAAGCGGCGGCGCGCGCGGCGGCCGGCGATCAGGCCAGCGCATCGCCGGTCGAAGCGGCTGCGGTAGCGGTCGAGGCCACCGCGAAGT
>NZ_JAAGPE010000560.1:0-2849 GCF_017104605.1 Burkholderia sp. Ac-20384
TCACGTCGGCGCCCTCGCGCGCGAACCGCAGCGCGGTCGCGCGGCCGATGCCCTGCCCGGCCGCCGTCACCAGCGCGCGTTTGCCCTGCAATCTCATGAGCACGTCTCCCGAAATAGCCGGCCAGCCGTCGGCCGATTGGCACAAAGGACTAAAGGTCCAACCAATCATAGGAAGTGATGCCGCGTTTGTCACGGAATCGGGATTCGGTATTTACCCGAATGGGGGATGCGAGCGACCTGGCACTTTTTGTTCAGGCGAACGCTTCGGGATCCATGTCCGTCAACGAAGCGCCGGCGCTGTTATCGCAACCCGGGCGAACAAGTCACGCGACGAGCCCGCCGTTGCGGCGAGCGTTGGGCCAGAACCGTCCAGGCGGTGTTTCATGCAATGACGGTGAGATTCGGCACGGCAAACCATCGGCAGGCCGGGCCGCATGTCTGCGCCCGGCCTGCCGAGGTTCGTCACAGGTCGGTCGATACCGACAGCCAGAACGTGCGCGGCGCGCCCGTGAACAGGTACCCGGTCGGGTTCGCCTGCCAGTAGTCGCGATTGAACAGGTTCGTCACGTTCGCGCGCAGCGTCACGTCGCGGCCGGCGACTTTCGTCGTGTAGCGGCCGCCGAGATCGAAGCGCGTCCAGCTTGGCACGTGCTGCGTATTGTCCTGGCTCACGTAGGCCTTGCCCGTGTAGATCATCCGGCTCGTCAGCGTGACGCCCGGCACGAACGGCGTATCCCATTCAGCGCCGAGCGTGGCCTGCAGCGACGGCGCGCCGATCGCGTGATTGCCGTCGTACGCGCCGCCCTGCGTGCGGCGCAGCCGCGCGTCGAGCCACGTGACGCCGCCCAGCAGCCGCACGCCGCGCGTCACTTCGCCGAAGCCCGACAGCTCGAGACCGCGATTGCGCTGCAGCCCGTTGAGGCTGTACAGCTTGCTGACCGGATCGACGATCCCGCTCGGCACGTCGATCTGGAACAGCCCGAGCGTCGCGCCGAACTTGCCGAGATCGAGCTTGGTGCCGACTTCGTACTGCTTGGACTTGAACGGCGCGAACACCTGGTTCGGGTTCGCCGCGTCGGCCGGCGGCGGCGAGCCGGGCGTCAGCGCCTCGATGTAGTTCGCGTAGAACGACAACTGGTCGAGCGGACGCACGACGAGCGCGACGGACGGCGTGGTCGCGCCCTGGTCGTAATGCGAAGTCTCCGCGCCGGACGTATCGAAGTTGCGGCTGCTCACCTGCTGGCGACGCACGCCGACGGTGAGCTGCACGAGCCCGCCGGCAACGGACAGCGTATCGGCCACGCCGATGCTGCGCAGGATCTGCGCGCTGTCCTTCGTCTCCGGCAATACGGAAACCGCGGCGCCCGGCCCGGCGAGGCGGGTCGGCATGTAGATGTTCGTCGCGTAGCTGCCGTACGCGGTCTGGCCGAACCACGTCGTCTGCTGCAGGTAGTCGCCGCTCACGACGAGCTGGTGATCGATCGGGCCCGTCTTGAAACGCGTGCGCGCGCCGGCCTCGGCCGACAGCGCATGCGATGCGCCGGACTGGTATCGCGACGTGGATTTCGCATCGCCTTGCGCATTGACGATCGTCGCGCCCGGGTCTTCCAGCTTGTCGTAGCCAAAGCGGTTGATGCCCACCGCACCGAACAGCGTCACGTTCGACGACAGGTCGTATTCGGCGCGTCCCAATGCCGTCAGGCTATGGGAATTCGAATAGGAAAACGTCTGCGCGAGATTGGTTCGCGAATCGGGCGCCGACGGCACCGCGATGCCGGCGATCGGCGTATAGCCGCGCACCGGCGCACGCATGAAGTCTTCCTGATAGATCACGTCGCCGGACACACGCAGGCGGCTGCCGCGGTAGTCGAGCCCGACCGACAGCGACGTATTGCGCCGCGACTGCTCGTCGATCGGCGTGTCGCCTTCGCGATGGGCCGCGTTGATGCGCACGCCGAATTCGCCGTTCTGGCCGAAGCGCCTGCCGATATCGGCGTGGCCGCCGAACACCGAGCTCGATGCATATTCGGCGGTCAGCCGGTTGAGCGGCGTGTCGTCGGCCCGCTTCGTCACGACGTTCACGCTGCCGCCGACGCTGCCCTGCGGCATCATCCCGTTCAGCAACGCGCCGGGGCCCTTCAGGATCTCGACGCGTTCGACCGGATCGGCACCCACGCGATAGGCCGGCACGAGCCCGTAGAGGCCGTTGAGCGCGATCTCGCTGTTCTCGACGCGCAGCCCGCGGATCGTGATCGCGTCATAGCGGTTGGTGCTGTCGATGGCCGCGCGAACCGACGGGTCCGTGGTGGTCAGCAAGTCCGCGACGCTGGTCGCCTGCTGGTCGCGGATCAGCTTTTCGGTGTAGCTCGACATGCTGAACGGCGTGTCCATGTAGTCGCGATTGCCGAGCATGCCGACCTTCGCGCCCTGCGCGACCTGGCCACCCGCATACGCTTCGGGAATGGCGTCGCCTGCTCGCTTGCCGAGCACGTTCACGGCCGGCAGCACGCCTGCTTCGGCGCCTGCCGCGGCAGCGGCCGGGCGCAGCGAGAAACTGCCGTCGGATTGCTGCACCGGCTCCAGGCCGGTTCCGTTCAGCAACGCCTGGAACGCGCCCTGCACCGAATAGGTGCCGTGGACGCCCGCGCCGGTTTTCCCGGCCGTCATGTCGCCCGGCACGCTGAGCATCACGTTGGCCTGATCCGCAAGATGGTTCAGCGACGCCGACAGCGGGCCCGCCGGGATGTCGTATCGCCGCGTGGCGGCCTGCGCGGCAGCGCCCGCCGCAGATTGAGCGGATGCCGCCTGCCACGCGCCGCTCCCGGCGAGCGCGAGGCCGAGCACGGCGC
>NZ_JAAGPE010000057.1:0-43642 GCF_017104605.1 Burkholderia sp. Ac-20384
CCCGGCCAATGCCGGTGCCGCCGCCGGTGACGAGCGCGACGCGTCCGTCGAGCCGGGGCCGCGTCGCGGCGGGAGAGGATGACGAGCTGCGTGAATCAGGCATGACGAGCGTGGCTCCATGTAAGAGGAAGAGAGCTGGCCGGCGGGCCGGCGCATGGTCGAGGTGCTTAGTCCCGGTGGTCGGGCACCGTCAGGGGCGTGCCGGGTGAGCCGGCGTAGAACACGATCAGTTCGGCTCGCTCGTCGCCGGTTTCCCCGCGATGGGCGCCGTCGACCATTTCCGGCACCACGTCGCCCGGGCCGAGCGCCAGCCGCTTGCCGTCGCTGCGGCGCACGGCGGTCAGGTGGCCCGACAGCACGTAGCCGACGTTGATCGACGGATGCGTATGCCACGGCAATACCGCGTGAGGCGGAATCGTGTAGCGTACGACCGTGATCTCCGGTTGTTCTGGCGGGTAGGAGCGATATCGCGAGCCGTCCCACGCATGCGTGGTTCGCAGCAGTACCGTCTCGGTCGCACGGCTACCTGCGTCCGTGTCCTGTGCGGTTGCCCGTGGCGAACCAGCGACAATCAATGCGGCCGCGACGACGGTTCGCGAAACGACTGAAAATGAAAGTGTGTGCATGGCGGCGGGCCGTTTGGCCCCGGGTATCGAAGACAGCGCCATTGTGCGAAGCAGCGTGCCGAGCGAATAGCACCTGACCGGTTGAAACCGATTCAACCGGTCGGACAGGCGTTGCGATGCCGTGGACGATCGCCCGGGCGTTTCGGGCTTGACGGGAGCTGCGAATGGATCGATTGAAGGCGCTGACGGTGTTCGTCCGTATCGCGGCCGCGGGCGGCATCAGCGCGGGCGCCCGCGAGTTGGGCATGACGCCGCAAGCGGCCAGCAAGCAGGTCGCAGCGCTGGAGGCGCTATTGAACGTGCGGCTTCTCCAGCGCTCGACGCGCGGGATCGTGCTGACGCTCGAGGGTGAACGTCTGCTGGCACAGTGCCGCGGCGCTGTCGGGGAGCTGGAGAGCGCGCTGCGCATGCTCGACGACGATCAGGCGCCCGCGGCCGGCACGATCCGTGTTGCGGCGCCGTATTCGCTGGCCCGGCGCTTTCTCGCGCCGCTGCTCGGCGAATTCTGCGACCGGCAGCCGGGCGTCACGGCCGAACTGATCGTCAGCGACGACATGGCCGACATCGTCGAACAGCGGATCGACATCGCCGTGCGGACCGGCAATCTGCCGGACAGCGGGCTCGTTGCACGGCGCGTCGCCGATCTGCAATTGATCGTCTGCGCGGCGCCTGCGTACCTGCGTCGCCATGGCGAGCCGCAGACGATCGACGCGCTGCGCGATCATCGTTGCACCGCGTTCCTGTATCCGCGCACGGGCAAGCCGTTTCCGTGGGAATTCCTGGTTGATGGTCGCGTCGACACTCGACAGATCGTCCCGTTCATCGCGACCAACGACATCGATGCGGAACTCGACACGGTGCTGAGCGGCGCCGCGATCGGCCAGTTCTTCGGCTATTCGGTTCATGCGCACATTCGCGAGGGGCGTCTCGTGCCGCTGCTGACCCGCCACGTGACGTGCCGTTACGGCCTCCATCTATGCATGCCGCAGCGCATGCACCTGCCGCGCAGGAGCCGTTTGCTGATGGATTTCCTCGCCGACCGGCTTGGCGGGCATCCGGATCTTGCACCGCTTTCGTTTGCGGAAGCGTCGGCATGACATGTGCCTGATCACGGGCGCGCCCTCGGGCGGCTGCGCATCATCGCTTCGCGCTCGTCCGTCAGCGGTTGAAAATCAAAAGGCCGCCCGGCGCCGAAGCGCACGGGCGGCCTTGTGCAGGTCGAGCGGCTGCGCAGATTCGCTCAGCACTCGCCCTTCTTCGCATGTCCCGGCGGGCAGTGATAGCCGCGATCGTCGTGGCCGCGATGGCGCTGGTGATCTTCCCACTCGCGGCGTTCCCAGTAGCGGTGGCCGTCGTAGTAACGATCGCCATGCCAGCCGACGATCACCGCGGGCGCCGGAGCGACCATGACGGGCGCGGGCGCGACGACGACCGGCGCGGGCGTGCCGATGTTGACGTCGACGTTGACGGCGTGGGCGAGGCCGGACAGCGAAAGGCCGAGGCCGGCGAAGGCAAGGGCGATCAGCGAGCGTTGCATGTTCTTTTCCGTGGTGTTGTTGTAGAAGGTCGGCGCGACACGATGGAAGCGAGGGGGGATCGTTCCACCGGGGGGAAACGCCGCACCGACACATGCAGTGTGCTGGCGCGCGACGGAAAACGCGAGGCGGGTTTGTTACGGCGGATTGGCGGCCGGCAGGCGCGGGGTGCGGGCGTCGGGCCGCGTCATTTGACAATGGCGGCCCGCGTGTACGGACGATTGCGCGCGCGTCGCACTGCACCGGCGGTGCGGATTTGACATTCCGCGGCGCACGGTCGCGAAGCGCGATTAATCGCGCGTTACAAAGTGACACGCGGCAGGTGGCGGGGTCGCCATGCCTGCCGCGCGGGAAGCGGTACGCCGGCCGTCGGGCCGGCAGTCGTCACGGATGGATTACAGATAGAACATCCGGTCTTCGTCCGGGCGCGGCGGATGGCCTTCATCGTCCGAACCTTCTTCCTCGCCGCTGTCCTCGTAGAACGCGAGCACCGCGTCGAGCACCTGGTCGGGATCGTCGATCACCTGCATCAGGTTCATGTCTTCCGGATTGATCAGGCCCATCGGAATGAGCTGGTCGCGGAACCATTGCAGCAGCCCCTTCCAGAACTCGCTGCCGACGAGGATGATCGGCACGAGGCGCGACTTCTTCGTCTGGATCAGCGTGAGCACTTCCGACAACTCGTCGAGCGTGCCGAAGCCGCCCGGCATCACGATCACCGCATCCGAATTCTTCACGAACGTGACCTTGCGCGTGAAGAAGTGGCGGAAGCGCAGCGAGATGTCCTGGTAGTGGTTGCCGGCCTGTTCGTGCGGCAGCTCGATGTTCAGGCCGACCGACGGCGCTTTACCGGCGTGCGCACCCTTGTTCGCGGCTTCCATGATGCCGGGGCCGCCGCCGGAGATCACGGCGAAGCCGGCGTCGGACAGCTTGCGCGCGATCTGCGCGGCGAGCTTGTAGTGCGGCGTATCGGGTTTGAGGCGGGCAGAACCGTAGATGCTGACAGCCGGGCGGATCTCCGACAGGTACTCGGTCGCCTCGATAAACTCTGCCATAATCGTGAACATCTGCCACGATGCGCGCGCCTTCTTGGCCGTCGCGCGTTCTTGATCTGCGAGTGAACGCAGACTCGGAATCACTTTTCTCTTGTTCATAATGCCTGAAGAACGAAATCTGGAAGGTAAGACCCTGCTATTGGTTGACGGTTCGAGCTATCTGTATCGGGCTTACCATGCGATGCCTGATTTGCGTGGCCCTGGCGGGGAGCCGACCGGAGCGCTCTACGGAATCATCAACATGCTGCGCCGTATGCGCAAGGAAGTCAGTGCAGAGTATAGCGCTTGCGTGTTCGATGCAAAGGGCAAGACGTTCCGCGACGACCTTTATGCCGACTATAAGGCAAACCGTCCGTCGATGCCGCCCGATCTTGCGTTGCAGGTCGAACCGATCCATGGCGCGGTGCGCGCACTCGGCTGGCCGCTGCTGATGGTCGAAGGCGTCGAGGCCGACGATGTGATCGGCACGCTCGCGCGCGAAGCCGAGCGGCACGGGATGAACGTAGTCGTGTCGACCGGCGACAAGGATCTCGCGCAGCTCGTCACCGATCACGTCACGCTCGTCAACACGATGACCAACGAGACGCTCGATCGCGACGGCGTGATCGCGAAGTTCGGCGTTCCGCCCGAGCGCATCATCGACTACCTCGCACTGATCGGCGACACCGTCGACAACGTGCCGGGCGTCGAGAAGTGCGGGCCGAAGACGGCCGTTAAATGGCTGGCGCAGTACGACAGCCTCGACGGCGTGATCGAGCATGCGGGCGACATCAAGGGCGTGGTCGGCGACAACCTGCGCCGCGCGCTCGACTTCCTGCCGCTCGGCCGCACGCTCGTGACCGTCGAAACGGCTTGCGATCTCACGCCGCATCTCGAATCGATCGAAGCGTCGTTGAAGAGCGACGGCGAAGCGCGTGACCTGATGCGCGACATCTTCGCGCGCTACGGCTTCAAGACCTGGTTGCGCGAAGTCGACAGCGCGCCGGCGGAAGGCGGCGGCGCGGATGCGCCGGAAGGCGAGCCGGCGCCGGTGGTGGCGGCCGACATCGTGCGCGAGTACGACACGATTCAGACCTGGGAGCAATTCGACGCGTGGTTCGCGAAGATCGACGCGGCCGAGCTCACCGCATTCGACACCGAGACGACCTCGCTCGACCCGATGCTCGCGCGGCTGGTCGGCCTGTCGTTCTCGGTCGAGCCGGGCAAGGCGGCGTACCTGCCGGTTGCGCACCGCGGCCCCGACATGCCCGAGCAGCTTCCGCTCGACGAAGTGCTCGCGCGCCTGAAGCCGTGGCTCGAATCGGCCGATCGCAAGAAGGTCGGCCAGCACCTGAAGTACGACGCGCAGGTGCTCGCAAACTACGACATCGCACTGAACGGCATCGAGCACGACACGCTGCTCGAATCGTACGTGGTCGAGTCGCATCGCACGCACGACATGGACAGCCTTGCGTTGCGTCATCTGGGCGTCAAGACGATCAAGTATGAGGACGTGGCCGGCAAGGGCGCGAAGCAGATCGGTTTCGACGAAGTCGCGCTCACGCAGGCCGCCGAATACGCGGCCGAAGATGCGGACATCACGCTGCAACTGCATCACGCGCTGTATCCGCAGGTTGCGCGCGAACCGGGCCTCTTGCACGTGTACCGCGAGATCGAGATGCCCGTGTCGCTCGTGCTGCGCAAGATGGAGCGCACGGGCGTGCTGATCGACGACGTTCGCCTGCAGGCACAGAGCACCGAAATCGCGACGCGCCTGATCGAGCTCGAAGCGCAGGCGTACGAACTGGCGGGCGGCGAATTCAATCTCGGCTCGCCGAAGCAGATCGGGCAGATCTTTTTCGAAAAGCTGCAATTGCCGGTCGTGAAAAAGACGCCGAGCGGCGCGCCGTCGACCGACGAAGAAGTGCTGCAGAAGCTGGCCGAGGACTACCCGCTGCCGAAGCTGCTGCTCGAGCATCGCGGGCTGTCGAAGCTGAAGTCGACCTATACCGACAAGCTGCCGCGCATGGTGAACCCTTCCACGGGCCGCGTGCACACGAACTACGCGCAGGCCGTCGCCGTCACGGGCCGCCTTGCGTCGAACGATCCGAATCTTCAGAACATTCCGGTGCGCACGGCCGAGGGCCGGCGGATCCGCGAAGCGTTCATCGCCTCGCCGGGCCACCGTATCGTGTCGGCCGATTATTCGCAGATCGAACTGCGGATCATGGCGCACATCTCGGGCGACGCGTCGCTGCTGCGTGCGTTCTCGCAGGGCGAGGACATCCACCGCGCGACGGCCGCCGAGGTGTTCGGCGTGACGCCGCTGGAGGTCAATTCCGACCAGCGCCGGATTGCGAAGGTGATCAACTTCGGGCTCATCTACGGGATGAGCGCGTTCGGGCTCGCGTCGAACCTCGGCATCACGCGCGATGCGGCGAAGCTCTATATCGACCGTTATTTCGCCCGCTATCCGGGCGTCGCGCAGTACATGGAAGACACGCGTTCGGTGGCGAAGGAGAAGGGCTACGTCGAAACCGTTTTCGGTCGCCGTCTGTGGCTGCCGGAGATCAACGGCGGCAACGGCCCGCGCCGCCAGGCGGCCGAGCGCGCGGCAATCAATGCGCCGATGCAGGGCACGGCGGCCGACCTGATCAAGCTGTCGATGATCGCGGTGGACGACTGGCTCACGCGCGACAAGCTGGCGTCGCGGATGATCATGCAGGTGCACGATGAACTGGTGCTCGAGGTACCCGACGGCGAACTGTCGCTGGTGCGCGAGAAATTGCCGGAAATGATGTGCGGCGTGGCGAAGCTGAAGGTGCCGCTGGTCGCCGAAGTGGGTGCCGGTGCGAACTGGGAAGAGGCACACTGACGCACCGCCGCGCGGTTCCCGATTCCTGCGGCATATTGTTGCAGGGATGCTGAATATCGAGATGGTTTGCTTGTGGTCAACGCGTAAGCTCCCGGACAATGCATGTCATTGACACGGGGGCATGCGCGCCCCGCGTTCCGGGGTTGGAAACATCGAAGTGCTTCGAACTGCACATCGATGATGTCCGAACCGGTTAATCCACCGGGTCGCGCGAATGCATCGCGTTCGCACTGTCCGGCGGCAGCAGTTTCGAATCGCAAAGGGGGAACAGATGCATCGGATCATCATCGTAGGCGGAGGCGCGGGCGGCCTGGAACTGGCGACGCGGCTCGGCGACCGTTACGGCGCGCGCGGCAATCGTTCCGCGCGTGCGCTTGTCACGCTCGTCGACCGCAATCCGACCCACATCTGGAAACCGCTGCTGCACGAAGTCGCGGCCGGCAGCATGGACCCGTTCACGCAGGAGCTCGAATATGCGGCGCAGGCGCGCTGGCACGGCTTCGAATTCCAGCAAGGCGGGCTGACCGGGCTCGACCGCGCGGCGAAGCGCATCACGCTGTCGCCCATCAACGACAGCGACGGCGAGGAGCTGTTGCCGGCGCGCGAGCTGGAATATGACACGCTCGTGATCGCGATCGGCAGCACGACTCACTTCTTCGGCGTGCAGGGCGCGGCGGAAAACGCGATCGCGCTCGATACCGTTGGCGAGGCCGAGCGCTTCCGCAAGCGGCTGATCGCCGCGTGCATGCGCGCCGAGCATCAGCCGCCGGCGCCGACTGCGCCGGGTGAAGCAGCCGAGCCGCGCATCCAGGTCGCGATCGTCGGCGGTGGCGCGACCGGCGTCGAGCTGTCCGCGGAACTGCGCAACACCGCACAGGTGTTGTCGGCCTACGGGCTGCACAAGCTCGACCCGCGGCACGACGTCGGCATCGTGCTGATCGAATCGGGGCCGCGGATCCTCCCGGCATTGCCGGAGCGCGTGTCGTCGGCGACGGCCGAACTGCTCGAAAAGATCGGCGTGCGGCTGATGCTCGCCGAGCGCGTGACCGAGGTGGCGCCCGGTGCCGTCCATACGGCGAGCGGCAAGACGGTGCGTGCCGACCTGACGGTCTGGGCAGCCGGCATCAAGGCGCCGTCCGTGCTCGCCAATCTCGATGGCCTCCAGGTCAACAAGCTCGGCCAGCTCGACGTGCGCCGCACGCTGCAGACCTTTACCGACGACAACGTGTTCGCGCTCGGTGATTGTGCGGCATGCGCATGGCCCGGCAACGAGCGCAACGTGCCGCCGCGCGCGCAGGCTGCGCACCAGCAGGCGAACTTCCTGCTGAAGGCAATCGGCTGCCGGCTCGACGGGCGCCCGCTGCCCGAATTCACGTATCGCGACCTCGGCTCGCTCGTGTCGCTCGGCCATTTCAGCGCGGTCGGCAACCTGATGGGCGGGCTGATCGGCGGCAACATGCTGATCGAAGGGCTGTTCGCACGCTTCATGTACATGTCGCTGTACCGGATGCACATCGCCGCGCTGCACGGCTATCCGCGGATGATGCTCGACACGGTCGCGCACTGGCTGCGGCGCACGACGCTGCCGCGCGTCAAGCTGCACTGAGCGCGCGTTCGCGCGGGAAGCGGGCGGGGAGTGCGCACATCGTGCGCAGTCTTCGCCCGTTGTTCTTTGCGGGTAGCCGGGCTGCCGTGCCTGCGCGTGACGGGCAATATCGACCGCGTGCTTTTCGTTTCAATTCGCAAGCATCCGATCGCGCAATGGCGATCGACAGGCGGTTTGTTGCATCGCGATTCGACGGGCCGCCGGCGGGTTTTTGCGTGACGATCGACGTGTCGAATCAACATGTCGTAATCGAGTCTTACATATCCGACAGTTGACGTGACAACGGATTATTAGGCATCTTGTCCGGGTTTCCGTTTGCGGCGGGGTGCCAACCGCCGCAACATCCGCGCCGCGCGCCGGCGCGATGCCCCGTCATGCCGTGTCCGTGATCGTGACGCCGGCGCCCAATCGAGGAGTGCATTCATGTTGAAACCCGAAGTCGACAGCCTGGTTCCCCACGTTCCGTTCTCGCGCCGCAAGTTCATGCAGGCCGCGCTGGGCGGTGCCTTCGCGGCGGCCGTGCTGCCCGTGTCGGCGCAGACGGTTACGACCGACAGCGAAGGGCTGGACGTCGACACCGTCGAGATCCGCTCGGGCGACGCGAGCGTGCCCGCGTATCGCGCGCAACCGAAGGACAAGACGAACCTGCCGGTCGTCATCGTGATCCACGAGATCTTCGGCGTGCACGCGCACATTGCCGATGTCTGCCGCCGCTTTGCGAAGCTCGGGTATCTCGCGATCGCGCCGGATCTGTTCGCGCGGCAGGGCAACGCGGCGAAGTATCCGACGATCAAGGATCTGGTCGAGCATATCGTCAGCAAGGTGCCGGACCGGCAGGTGACCGAGGATCTCGACGCGACCGTCGCGTGGGCCGGCAAGAACGGCGGCGACCTGTCGCGTCTCGGCGTGGTCGGGTTCTGCTGGGGCGGCCGTCAGAGCTGGCTGTACGCGGAGCACAACCCGCACGTGCGTGCGGCCGTCGCATGGTACGGGTTCGTCGAAGGCAAGACCGACGAGATGACGCCGTTCAACCCGGTCGATCATGCATCGATGCTGAAGGTGCCGGTGCTCGGGCTGTATGGCGAGAAGGATGCGAACATCACGCAGGCTTCGCTCGCCGACATGCGCAAGGCGATCCAGGCGAGCGATTCGAAGCTCGCGCGCGAATCGGAGATCGTCGTGTATCCGGACGCCGGTCACGCGTTCTTCGCCGATTACCGGCCGAGCTATGTGAAGGCCGATGCGGAGGAGAGCTGGACGCGCGCGATCGCGTGGCTCCACAAGTACGGCGTGATGTAAACGGCAAGCGGCGGCACATGCCGCCGCTTCGTTGCGTCTGCGCCGTGACGGCGCTTACGGTGTCGGGCCGGTTGCGATCGGCCGCGACGGGTCGGCGCTCCATTCGCTCCACGAGCCCGGATACAGCGACGCGCCGTGCAGGCCCGCAACCTCCAGTGCAAGCGCGTTGTGGCATGCGGTGACACCCGAGCCGCATTGCAGGATCACGCGATTCGGTTCGGTGCCCGCCAGCACGGCGGAAAACGCCTCGCGCAGTTCATGACCGGTCTTGAAGCGGCCGTCGGCGGTCAGGTTGTCCTTGAAGAAGCGGTTGCGCGCGCCGGGGATGTGGCCGCCTACACGATCGATCGTTTCGTTTTCTCCACGGTAGCGATCGGGTGCGCGCGCATCGATCACGACGCGCGTGGGTGCATTCACATTCGCGAGCACGGCTGCCGCGTCGACCGTCGATTCGAGCGGCGCAGCCGCGCGGAAATCGCCGGCGGCCGGATGCGATACGTCGGTTGCCAACGGCTGGCCGGCTGCTTCCCAGGCTTGCAGGCCGCCGTCGAGCACGGCAACCGAATCGTGGCCCAGCCAGCGTAGCAGCCACCACAGGCGCGCCGCATACGCGCCGCCTTGTGCGTCGTATGCGACGACCTGCTGGCCCTGCTTGAGGCCGCGGCTCGCGAGCAGCGTGGCGAGTGCGTCGCGGGTCGGCAGCGGGTGGCGGCCGTTGGTGCCCGTTTTGCGGCCCGACAGGTCGCGGTCGAGGTGGAGGTACTGGGCGCCGGGGATATGACCGGCCGTATATGCGGCTTCGCCGGCAGCGGGGTCGACGAGATCGAAGCGGCAGTCGAACAGCGCGACGCTGCCGGGCGCCGCCGCCAGGCGCTCGGCGAGATTGGCGGCGGAGATGAGCGTGGTGTAGTGAGTGTGTGGCATGACGGCTCCCTGGAGTGCGAATGGCCTGACATTCCAAGTCTAAACAAAAAAAGACGGGCCGAAGCCCGTCTTTTCGTCTGCCGGATGCCATGCAGCGTCAAAGCGCCGCACGGGCTGTCAGATGTCGCCGAGGTGGCGGCGCAGGAACTCGTGGAAGTGCTGCATGCCGTCTTCCATCGGGCTCTGGTACGGGCCGACCTGCGATTCGCCGCGTGCCATCAGCGCACGGCGGCCTGCATCCATTCGCATCGCGATCTCGTCGTCCTCGACGGCCGTTTCCATATAGGCGGCGCGTTCCGCCTCGACGAATTCGCGTTCGAACAGCGCGATTTCCTCGGGGTAATAGAACTCGACGATGTTGGTCGTCTTCTGCGGGCCTTGCGGAATCAGCCACGACACGACGAGCACGTGCGGATACCACTCGATCATCAGGCCCGGGTAGTAGACCATCCAGATCGCGCCGAACTCCGGCGGCACGCCGTTGCGGAACTTCAGCACCTGCTCGTGCCATTTCTGGTAAGTCGCGCTGCCCGGTTTCGCGAGGGCGTTGTGCACGCCGACCGTCTGCACGCTGTACCAGTCGCCGAACTCCCACTTGAGGTCGTCGCACGACACGAAGCTGCCGAGGCCCGGATGGAACGGGACGACGTGGTAATCCTCGAGGTAGACCTCGATGAACGTCTTCCAGTTGTAGTCGCACTCGTGCACTTCGACGTGATCGAAGTGGTACTCGGAGAAGTCGAAGTGATGCTTCGTGCCGAGGTTGGCGAGGTCGCGCGCGACATTCCGCCCTTCGGCCTCGAACAGCAGCCCCTGCCAGTTCTGCAGCGGGCTCTTGCCGAGGTTCAGGCACGGCTTGTCGGGGAAGTGCGGCGCGCCGAGCAACTCGCCTTCCAGATCGTACGTCCAGCGGTGCAGCGGGCACACGATGTTCTGCGTGTGGCCGCGCCCGTTGAGCATGATCGCCTGCCGGTGGCGGCAGACGTTCGACAGCAGTTCGATCTGGTTCGCCTGGTTGCGGACCAGCACGCGGCCTTCCTTCTCGGACGGCAGCGCAAAATAATCCCCCGCCTCGGGCACCATCAACTCGTGCCCGACGTAACGAGGTCCTTTCTTGAAGAGGGTTTCGATCTCGCGCTGGAGCAGCGCCTCATCGAAGTATGCAGTGACTGGAAGCTGGCTGTGAGCCGACTTCAACTGAAGCGCGTCGCTCAGATTGGACATTCCCACTCCCGGTGTTAGCGTGAAAGCAGTGAACAACCCAACCATCGAAAAATCGATTTAGGGAAACGGGGAATTATACCCGGTTCGCCTCGCAAGGCTAGGATTAAGTGCCTGATTTGTGTCAATTTTTTGTCGGGCGACAATCGGGAGGCGCACAATGTGTGTCGAAGGTGGGGCCGGAATATGTGCCGGGTGCCCACGACGGCAGGTCGGAAAATTCTCTTTTGCCGTAGAATGTCCGACTTGTTTTGAAATTTGACACCCTCGTCCATGGCGAAAACCGCATCCCCAGGCGCCACGCCGCCCGGCAATGGCACCGAACCGTTGCCGGACAATTACGAGATGGCGCTCGCGGAACTCGAGACGCTGGTTGCCCGGATGGAAGGCGGCGCGTTGAGCCTCGAGGATTCACTGACGGCGTATCGCCGCGGTGCGACCCTCGTTGCGTTTTGCCAACAGCAGCTCGAGAAAGTGGAGCAGCAGGTTCGCGTGCTCGACGGCGCGACGCTGAAGCCGCTTTCGTCCGGAACGGCCGCCACGGACGGCGAAGACGACGATCTATGACATTCGAACAATGGATGCGGTCTGTGCTTGACCGTGTCGAGGACGCACTCGGCCACTATTTGCCCGCTGAAACCGCGGTGCCGGAGAAACTCCACGAGGCGATGCGCTATGCAGTCCTCGGCGGCGGCAAACGCGTTCGCCCGCTGCTGTGCCATGCAGCAGGCGAACTGACCGGTGCGACGGAAGCAGCGCGAAATGCAGCGGCAGCGGCGCTGGAGATGATCCACGTCTACTCGCTCGTGCACGACGACATGCCGTGCATGGACGACGACGCGCTGCGTCGCGGCAAGCCGACCGTGCACGTGCAGTACGACGAGCCGACGGCACTGCTGGTCGGAGACGCGCTGCAGTCGCAGGCATTCGTTGCGCTGACCGATGCCGCTGCGCTGTCGCCGGTGCAGCAGGCCGCGCTCGTGCGCGAGCTGGCGCTGGCAAGCGGCTCGATCGGTATGGCCGGCGGGCAGGCGATCGACCTGGCGAGCGTCGGCCTCAAGCTGACGCGCGAGCAGCTCGAGACGATGCACCGGATGAAGACGGGCGCACTGCTGCGCGCGGCCGTGCGGATGGGCGCGCTGGCCGGCGAGACGCCGTCCGCGGAAACGATGGCTGCGCTCGATGTGTACGCGGGGGCCGTGGGTCTGGCCTTCCAGGTCGTCGACGACATTCTCGACGTCACGACCGATTCGGCGACGCTCGGCAAGACGGCCGGCAAGGATGCGGCGAATGACAAGCCGACCTATGTATCGATCCTCGGCCTCGAGGCGTCGCGCGAGCTCGCAGCGCAACTGCGCACCGAAGCGCACGACGCGCTGAAACCGTTCGGCGCACGCGCACAGCGTCTCGCCGAACTTGCCGACCTGGTAGTGAACCGGGTCAGCTGACGCGAAAGCCCGCCGCCGCGCACATGCTACGGTGCGTGCAACAGAATGCGGGCGCGTTTGATTTCCTACAATGGAACGACGATGTACGACTTGCTGAAAACCATCGACGACCCGGCGGATTTGCGCCGCCTCGATCGTCGCCAACTTCAACCGCTCGCGGATGAACTGCGCGCGTTCGTGCTCGACAGTGTGTCGAAGACGGGCGGCCATTTGTCGTCCAACCTCGGGACGGTCGAGCTGACGATCGCGTTGCACTACGTGTTCAACACGCCGAACGATCGGATCGTCTGGGACGTGGGCCACCAGACCTACCCGCACAAGATCCTGACGGGCCGCCGCGACCAGATGCATTCGCTGCGCCAGCAGGACGGCATCTCGGGCTTCCCGCGTCGCAGCGAATCCGAATACGACACGTTCGGCACCGCGCACTCGAGCACGTCGATCTCGGCCGCGCTCGGCATGGCGATCGGCAGTCAGCTGAACGGCGACGACCGCTTCTCGATCGCCGTGATCGGCGACGGCGCGATGACGGCCGGCATGGCGTTCGAGGCGATGAACAACGCGGGCGTGTCGGAAGACGCGAAAGTGCTCGTGATCCTGAACGACAACGACATGTCGATCTCGCCGCCGGTCGGCGCGCTGAATCGCCATCTCGCACGCCTGATGTCGGGCCGCTTCTATGCGGCTGCGCGCGCGGGCGTCGAGCGCGTGCTGAGCGTTGCACCGCCGGTGCTCGAACTCGCACGCAAGCTCGAAGAGCATGCGAAGGGCATGGTCGTGCCGGCCACGCTGTTCGAAGAGTTCGGCTTCAACTACATCGGTCCGATCGACGGTCACGATCTCGATTCGCTGATCCCGACGCTGCAGAACATCCGCGAACTGCGCGGTCCGCAGTTCCTGCATGTGGTGACGAAGAAAGGCCAGGGCTACAAGCTCGCCGAAGCGGATCCCGTGCTCTATCACGGCCCCGGCAAGTTCAACCCGGCCGAAGGCATCAAGCCGTCGACCACGCCTGCGAAGAAGACGTACACGCAGGTGTTCGGCGAGTGGCTGTGCGATGAAGCCGAGCGCGATACGCGTGTCGTCGGCATCACGCCTGCGATGCGCGAAGGCTCGGGGATGGTCGAGTTCGAGAAGCGCTTCAAGGATCGCTACTACGACGTCGGCATCGCCGAGCAGCACGCGGTGACGTTCGCGGGCGGCATGGCAACCGAAGGCCTCAAGCCGGTCGTCGCGATCTACTCGACGTTCCTGCAGCGTGCTTACGACCAGCTGATCCACGACGTCGCGCTGCAGAACCTGCCGGTCGTGTTCGCGATCGACCGCGCGGGCCTCGTCGGCGCGGACGGTGCGACGCACGCGGGCGCGTACGATCTCGCGTTCATGCGCTGCATCCCGAACATGACGATCATGGCGGCGTCCGACGAGAACGAATGTCGCCAGATGCTGCACACGGCGCTGCAGCAGCCGAACCCGACCGCCGTGCGCTATCCGCGCGGCGCGGGCACGGGCGTGCCGACGGTGAAGGAATTCACCGAGATCCCGCTCGGCAAGGGTGAAGTGCGTCGCCAGACGTCGCAGCCGGAAGGCAAGCGCGTTGCGATCCTCGCGTTCGGCACGATGGGCGCACCGTCGCTCGCCGCGGCCGAGGAACTCGATGCAACCATCGCGAACATGCGCTTCGTGAAGCCGGTCGATGCGGCGCTCGTGCGTGAACTCGCCGAGACGCACGACTACCTCGTCACGGTCGAGGAAGGCTGCGTGATGGGTGGCGCGGGCTCGGCCTGCGTGGAAGCCCTGATGGAGAGTGGGGTTATCCGACCCGTACTACAATTGGGCCTCCCTGACCTGTTCATCGATCACGGCGACCCCGCGAAGCTGCTGTCGCAATGCGGCCTCGACGGCGCGGGTATCGCGAAATCGATTCGCGAACGCTTTCTGAATCCGGCGGCTGACGTCGCCGGTCAGGCGAAGCGCGTCGCATAAGCTGGCGCCGCCTGCGGGCGGTGCCGGTGCGACTGGCGCAACCGGTCTTCATTGATGCGGAAAACATGGGCCTGCGGGCCCATGTTGCTTTTCCGGCTGCCGCATGACGCGGCGTGCGCGTCGTCGAACGCGCGGCTTACAAGGATTGAACAAGATGAACCAGATGAATCCCGCCTTCGTGATGCCCGACGTGCAGAGCACGGTGGATACCCGCCAGATTCCGATTCAGCGCGTGGGCGTGAAGGCGGTCCGGCATCCGTTGACGGTGTGTACCGAAAGCGGCGACGTGCAGCCGACCGTCGGTGTCTGGAACCTCGATGTCCGCCTGCCGGCCGACCAGAAGGGCACGCACATGTCGCGTTTCGTCGCGCTGCTCGAAGAGAACCGTGCGCCGCTGACGGTCGAGCGTTTTCGCGCGATGCTCGCATCGATGCTCGAGAAGCTGGAGGCCGAAGCCGGTCGCATCGAAGTCACGTTCCCGTACTTCGTGAACAAGACGGCGCCGGTGTCGGGCGTGCAGAGCCTGCTCGACTATGAAGTGACGCTCGCGGGCGAAAGCCGCAACGGCGACACGCGCCTGTTCCTGAAGGTGCTCGTGCCCGTGACGAGCCTGTGCCCGTGCTCGAAGAAGATCTCGCAGTACGGCGCGCACAACCAGCGCTCGCACGTGACGATCGACGCCGAGCTCGCGGCCGACGTGCCGGTCGAGGCGCTGATCCGCATCGCGGAAGAAGAGGCGTCGTGCGAGCTGTGGGGCCTGCTGAAGCGCCCGGACGAGAAGTTCGTCACCGAGCGTGCGTACGAGAACCCGAAGTTCGTCGAGGATCTCGTGCGTGACGTTGCGCAACGTCTCGACGCCGACGAGCGTGTGGCGGCGTATGTGCTCGAAGCCGAGAACTTCGAGTCGATCCACAATCACAGCGCGTATGCGCTGATCGAACGCGACAAGCGGCAAGCTGCATAACGCCGCGGCGTTTTGTCGTGCCGATGTAAAAAGGCCGCTCGAATGAGCGGCCTTTTTGTTTGCCGGTGCGACGTTGCGTCGCATCGCATGGCTCAGCGCGCGAGCGATGCGAGATCCCAGCGCGGCTTCACCGTGAATGCGTAGTCGGCATTCGCCTGCTCGGGCCAGCGGCCGAGCCGCAATGCGCCTGCGAGCGCAATCATCGCGCCGTTGTCGGTGCAGAGTGCGAGATCGGGGTAGTGCACATCGAAGCCGCGCTTGGCCGCGGCGGCCGACAGCGCAGCGCGCAACTGGCGGTTCGCGCCGACACCGCCCGCGACCACGAGGCGCTTGAGCTTCGTCTTCTTCAGCGCGGCGAGCGACTTGGCGACGAGCACGTCGACAGCCGCGTCGACGAAGCCGCGCGCGAGATCGGCCTTCGCGCGTTCGAGCGCTTCACCTTCGAGCTTCGCCGCTTCGAACTTCTTCATCTGCGTGAGCACGGCCGTCTTCAAGCCGCTGAAGCTGAAGTCGAGATCGCCCGAATGCAGCATCGGGCGCGGCAGTACGACCGCACCCGGCGTGCCGGTTTCGGCGAGCTTCGACACTTCCGGGCCGCCCGGGTAGCCGAGGCCGATCAGCTTGGCCGTCTTGTCGAACGCTTCGCCGGCCGCGTCGTCGAGCGTTTCGCCGAGCGTTTCATACACGCCGACGTCGGTCACGCGCATCAGCTGGGTGTGGCCGCCGGACACCAGCAGCGCGACAAACGGGAATGGCGGCGGCTCGTCGACGAGCAGTGGCGACAGCAGGTGGCCTTCGAGGTGATGGATGCCGACGGTCGGCTTGTTCCAGGCGAGCGCGAGCGCATTCGCGATGCTCGCGCCGACCAGCAGTGCGCCGGCAAGGCCGGGGCCCTGCGTGAATGCGATCGCATCGATGTCGTCGCGGCGCGTGCCGCTTTGCGCCATCACCTCTTCGAGCAGCGGCAGCGCGCGGCGGATGTGGTCGCGCGACGCGAGCTCGGGCACGACGCCGCCGTATTCGCGGTGCATGGCGATCTGCGAGTGGAGCGCGTGCGCGAGCAGGCCGCGCTGCGTGTCGTAGAGCGCGAGGCCGGTTTCGTCACAGGAGCTTTCGATGCCGAGAACGAGCATGGGTACGGGCAGGGCACGCCATATCGGGCGCGCCGCAGGAAGGTCAACGTAACCGGAAAGTATAGCAGGCGAGGGCCCGCTGCCGCTGGCCGCGGCCCGGGCCCGATGCCGGGCAGGTACAATCCGCGCCATGGAAACTTATGACATCGCCGTGATCGGCGCGGGCGCCGCCGGGATGATGAGCGCCGCGGTTGCCGGGCAGCTCGGCCGCCGCGTCGTGCTGATCGATCACGCGCCGCGGCTCGCCGAGAAGATCCGCATCTCGGGCGGCGGCCGCTGCAACTTCACGAACCTGTACGCCGGCCCCGACAACTACCTGTCGTCGAATCCGCATTTCGCGCGCTCGGCACTGGCGCGCTATACGCCGCGTGACTTCCTCGGGCTGCTCAAGCGCCATCACGTGACCTGGCACGAAAAGCACAAGGGCCAGCTCTTTTGCGACCACGGCAGCGACGCGATCATCGACGTGCTGAAGCACGAGTGCGATGCGGGCGGTATTGCGTGGCGCCGGCCAGTCGTCGTCGACGCGGTGCGCCACGCGCCGGCCGACGGTTTCACGCTCGACACGCAGCAGGCGGGGACGATCAGTGCGCGCGCACTGATCATCGCGACCGGCGGCCTGTCGATCCCGAAGATCGGCGCAACCGACTTCGGCTACCGGATCGCCAAGCAGTTCGGTCACAAGCTCATCGATACGCGGCCCGCGCTGGTGCCGTTGACGTTCGCGCAGCAGGACTGGGAGCCGTTCGCGGCATTGTCCGGCGTGTCGCTCGAGGTGCGCGTATCGACCGGCGACAAGAAGCGCGGCGGCGAATTCGTCGAGGACCTGCTGCTGACCCATCGCGGCCTGTCCGGGCCCGGGATCCTGCAGATCTCGAGTTACTGGCAGCCTGGCGACCCGATTCGCGTCGATCTGTTGCCGCAGCGCAACACGGTGGCCGACCTGCTCGACGCGAAACGCACGTCAAAGCGCCAGATCGGTTCGCTGCTCGCGGACTGGGTGCCGTCGCGCCTCGCGCATGCGTGGCTCGACACCCACCGCGTCGCGGCCGACGCGCGGCTCGCGGACCTGCCCGACAAGACGCTGCGCCAGGTCGGCGACGCGCTGTCGGGCTGGACGCTGACGCCGAACGGCACCGAGGGCTACAAGAAGGCCGAAGTGACGAAGGGCGGGGTCGATACGCGCGACCTGTCGTCGGCAACGATGATGAGCGCGCGCGTCCCAGGGCTGTTCTTCGTCGGCGAGGCAGTGGACGTGACGGGCTGGCTCGGCGGCTACAACTTCCAGTGGGCGTGGGCGTCCGGCACGGCGGCCGGACAAGCCGCGGCGGAGTATTCGCGCGGTGCCTGACGGGGCCGGGCCGGCGCCGTTTTGGCGGGATCAGGCCCCGTGCCTTTAGGCAATCGCTCTGCTATACTCGGTAGCCTTTCCCTGCAATCCTTTATTCGTGTCGGATCATGACGATCATTCGCGTTAAAGAGAACGAGCCGTTCGAAGTTGCAATGCGTCGCTTCAAGCGCACGATCGAGAAGAATGGTCTGTTGACCGAGCTTCGTGCGCGAGAGTTTTACGAGAAGCCGACCGCGGAGCGCAAGCGCAAGAAGGCTGCTGCAGTGAAGCGTCATTACAAGCGTATTCGCAGCCAGACGCTGCCGAAGAAGCTGTACTGAACGATTGGGCGCCGCGCGGTTCGCTGAGCGGCGCACCGGCGACTCCGTGCGATCGGGTGATCGCGAAAGATCGAGCATGATCGTGCGACCGATCAGGCGAGCCGCCGATGCCGGATTCGAGCAACCCGCTTGAGACACTGTCCCAAGCGGGTTTTTGTGTTGACGCCCTTTTGGCGGGCGTCGGATTCACATTTCCTTCCCGGGTGAAAGATGAGTTTGAAAGAGCAGATCAGCGAAGACATGAAGGCCGCGATGCGCGCGAAGGAAAGCGAGCGCCTGGCAACGATTCGCCTGCTGATGGCCGCGATCAAGCAGCGCGAAGTCGACGACCAGATCACCCTCGACGACGCGGGCATCACGGCCGTGATCGACAAGATGATCAAGCAGCGCAAGGATTCGATCAGCCAGTTCCAGGCAGCCGGCCGTGACGACCTCGTCGCGAAGGAGCAGGCCGAACTGGTCGTGCTGGGCGACTACATGCCCGAGCAGCTGTCGGAGGCCGAAGTGGCCGCCGAAGTCCAGGCAGCGGTCGCGCAAACGGGCGCCGCCGGCCCGCAGGACATGGGCAAGGTGATGGGCGTGCTGAAGGGCAAGCTCGCCGGTCGTGCCGACATGACGGCCATTTCCGCGCTGGTCAAGGCCGCGCTCACGAAGTAACACCCGTTTCCCCGGCGCGCAGTGCGTGCGCCGGGGTGTCGTATTGTCTTTTTTTCGCTCGATCCCACGGTGATTCCGCATTCGTTCCTGCAGGACTTGCTGAACCGCGTCGATATCGTCGACGTGGTGGGCAAGTACGTGCAGCTCAAGAAGGGCGGCGCCAATTTCATGGGGCTGTGCCCGTTCCATAACGAAAAGAGCCCGTCGTTTACCGTCAGCCCGACCAAGCAGTTCTATCACTGCTTCGGTTGCGGGGCTCACGGCACGGCGATCGGCTTCCTGATGGAACACGCGGGGCTTACGTTCCCGGAGGCGGTGCAGGATCTCGCGCAATCCGTCGGGCTGACCGTGCCGCACGAGCCGTCGATGCGTGGCGGCGGTGGCGGCGGTGGTGGCGACTATCCGGCACCGGTGTCGAAATCGGTCGCGACCGCGTTGTCCGACGCGATGACCGCAGCGTGCGACTACTACCGCAAGCAGTTGCGGGGCGCAACCGTCGCGATCCAGTACCTGAAGAACCGTGGCTTGACCGGCGAAATCGCCGCGCGCTTCGGGCTCGGCTATGCGCCGGACGGCTGGCAGAACCTCGAAGCCGCGTTCCCGGACTATCGCGACGAGTCGCTCGTCGAGTCGGGGCTCGTGATCGTCAGCGAGAAGACCGATGCGCAGGGCGCAGCGCGCCGCTACGACCGGTTCCGCGAGCGGATCATGTTCCCGATCCGCAACGTGAAGGGGCAGGTGATCGGCTTCGGCGGGCGCGTGCTCGGCAGCGGTGAGCCGAAGTATTTGAATTCGCCTGAAACCCCGCTGTTCAACAAGGGCAGCGAACTGTACGGCCTGTTCGAGGCCCGGCTCGCGATTCGCGAGCGCAAGTACGTGCTGGTCGTCGAAGGCTACATGGACGTCGTCGCGCTCGCGCAGCTCGGGTTCCCGAACGCGGTCGCGACGCTCGGCACCGCATGCACGCCGATTCACGTGCAGAAGTTGTTGCGCCAGACCGATACCGTCATTTTCAGTTTCGACGGCGATTCGGCCGGGCGGCGTGCGGCCCGGCGCGCGCTCGAGGCCTGCCTGCCGCATGCAGGGGACAACCGCACGATCCGGTTCCTTTTTCTGCCGGCCGAGCACGATCCGGACAGCTATGTGCGCGAGTTCGGCGAGGAGGCGTTCTCCCAGCAGGTCGAGCGCGCGATGCCGTTGTCACAATTTCTGCTGAACGAAGCAATTTCCGGCAAGGCGCTCGATCAGCCGGAAGGCCGCGCGAAGGCGCTGTTCGACGCGAAGCCGTTGTTGCAGGCGCTGCCCGCGAACGCGTTGCGCGCGCAGATCATGCACATGTTCGCCGACCGCCTCGATATTCCGTTCGAAGAGGTCGCGGGGCTGTCCGACGTCGATACGCGGATCGCGGCACCGCCGCGCCAGGCGCCCCCGCGCAGCGAGCGCCGCCGCGTGACGGACAGCGAAAAGCGTGCGCTGCGCACGCTGGTGATGCATCCGCGCATCGCGTCGCAGCTCGACGACGAACAGCTGGCGACCCTGCGCGCGTTGCCGCGCATCGGCGAACTGTTCGCGGAAGTCGTCGATCATGCGCGCGCGCTGGGCGACGGCGCGGAGTTCCGGCTGCTGTCGGATGTCCTGCGGACGTCCTCGAATGGAGCGACTTACGAGGAAATCTTCCGCGAAATTCTGGACTATGATGAAAACGTCCGCGACTTGCTGTTACAGAATCCGGAAGACGAGACGGTGCCCGAGCGGCAGCGTGAACAGGAACGGATCGCGGGGGAGGAACTGCAGGCGGCGGTGCTCAAGATGCGTTACGACGCCTGCTGCGACCGGCTTGACAGGCTGGCGCGGCAATCCACCTTCACACCCGAGGAATTGGCCGAATTGACGGAATTGAACCAGCAGCGAACCGACATGAAGCGTCGGCTCGGGCTGTAGGCGGCCGGGGGAGCTTAGAGAGGGTTCCCCAGCGTGCTATAATATAAGGTTTCCAGCGGTTTGTTTTCTAAGCAGAGGCGAGAATCGCGATGGCAAAGACGACAGGCGGAAAGAAAGCAGCAGGCAAGGGCTCGACGGAGCCGACCAAAAAGGTCACAGCGGCCAAGTCTGCTTCTTCCACCAGGACAACGTCTTCAGCCACGTCAGCCCCTGCAGGAAAGAAAACCGTGGCCGGCACTGCTCAGGCTGCGCCGGCTCCGGCAGCCAGAACACGGGCTGCCGCCAGACCCGACTCCGGGCCGGCCAAGCCGGCGGCGAAGCGGGCAAGTGCGAAAAGCGCAAGGGACACGACTGCCGCCGCGGACGAAACGGCAGTACGTACTACTCATGCACCCACGGTTCAACCGGCTGTCGTCCAGCAGCCGCGAGTCGATATAGCCGGTACGGCGAACTCCATGACCAAAAAGCTGAACGAAGTATCCGTCGAAGACGACGCAAATCAGAGCGACGAGCAGCCTGCAGCAGCACCGGCTGCACCGGGCAAATCCAAGGTGCGCGATCGTCGCGCCAAGGAAAAGGCGCTACTGAAGGAAGCGTTCGCGACGAGCACGCCGGGTACGGCCGAGGAGCTCGAAGAGCGCCGCGTGAAACTGCGCGCGCTGATCAAGCTCGGCAAGGAGCGCGGCTTCCTCACGTACGCCGAAATCAACGACCACCTGCCGGACAACTTCACCGAGACCGAAGCCCTTGAAGGCATCATCGGTACGTTCAACGACATGGGCGTGGCGGTCTACGAGCAGGCGCCGGACGCGGAAACGCTGCTGCTGAACGACAACGCACCCGCCGCGTCGTCGGACGATGAAGTCGAAGAGGAAGCCGAAGTCGCACTGTCCACCGTCGATTCGGAATTCGGCCGCACGACCGATCCGGTCCGGATGTACATGCGTGAAATGGGCACGGTCGAGCTGCTCACGCGCGAAGGCGAAATCGAGATCGCGAAGCGGATCGAGGACGGCCTGCGCCACATGGTGATGGCCATCTCCGCGTGCCCGACGACGATCGCCGACATCCTCGCGATGGCCGAACGCGTCGCGAACGAAGAGATCCGCGTCGACGAGCTCGTCGACGGCCTGCTCGATCCGAATGCTTCGGACTCCGCGGATACCGACGGCTTCTCCGCGAAGGAAGCGGAAGCCATCGAGAACGAGGACGAGGAAGCCGAAGAGGAAGAGGAAGAAGAGGAAGAGGAGGAAGATGACGGTGCCGCGCAGGCATCGGCCAACGCCGCCCAGCTCGAAGCCCTCAAGCGCGCCTCGCTCGAGAAGTTCTCGCAGATCAGCGAGTGGTTCGACAAGATGCGCCGCGCGTTCGAAAAGGAAGGCTACAAGTCGAAGGCCTACCTGAAGGCGCAGGAAACGATCCAGACCGAACTGATGACGATCCGCTTCACCGCGCGTACCGTCGAACGCCTGTGCGACACGCTGCGTGCGCAGGTGGACGAAGTGCGTCAGGTCGAGCGTCAGATCCTGCACATCGTCGTCGACAAGTGCGGCATGCCGCGCTCGGAATTCATCGCACGCTTCCCGGGCAGCGAGACCGATCTCGACTGGTCCGAAAAGATCATGGCCGAAGGCCATTCGTACAGCGCGGTGCTGTCGCGTAACGTTCCGGCGATCCGCGAACAGCAGCAGCGCCTGCTCGACCTGCAGGCGCGCGTCGTGCTGCCGCTGAAGGACCTGAAGGAAACCAACCGCCAGATGGCGGCCGGCGAACTGAAGGCACGCCAGGCGAAGCGCGAAATGACCGAGGCCAACCTGCGTCTCGTGATCTCGATCGCGAAGAAGTACACGAACCGCGGCCTGCAGTTCCTCGACCTGATCCAGGAAGGCAACATCGGCCTGATGAAGGCGGTGGACAAGTTCGAATACCGTCGTGGCTACAAGTTCTCGACCTATGCGACGTGGTGGATCCGTCAGGCCATCACGCGCTCGATCGCGGACCAGGCGCGTACGATCCGTATTCCGGTTCACATGATCGAGACGATCAACAAGATGAACCGCATCTCGCGGCAGATCCTGCAGGAAACCGGTCTCGAGCCGGATCCGGCAACGCTCGCCGAGAAGATGGAGATGCCGGAAGACAAGATCCGCAAGATCATGAAGATCGCGAAGGAGCCGATCTCGATGGAAACGCCGATCGGTGACGACGACGATTCCCATCTCGGCGACTTCATCGAGGACACCAACACGGTCGCGCCGGCGGATGCCGCGCTGCATGCGAGCATGCGCGACGTCGTGAAGGACGTGCTCGATTCGCTGACGCCGCGCGAGGCGAAGGTGCTGCGGATGCGTTTCGGTATCGAGATGAGCACCGATCACACGCTCGAGGAAGTCGGCAAGCAGTTCGACGTCACGCGTGAGCGGATCCGTCAGATCGAGGCCAAGGCGCTGCGCAAGCTGCGTCACCCGAGCCGTTCCGACAAGCTGAAGTCGTTCCTCGAAGGGAACTGATTTCCAGCGTCTCTCCTGCGAACGCCACCGGTATCCGTGTGATACCGGTGGCGTTTGTCTCCTTTGTTGTTACAATGCCGGCCCGGCTTCTTTGTCGGGGCGGCGTGTGACACGCTTCGCTTCTCATCAGGGCTTGTAGCTCAGCGGTTAGAGCAGTCGACTCATAATCGATTGGTCGCGGGTTCGAACCCCGCCGGGCCCACCAGATTTCATGCGCGCGATTGCGCAGCATGCCGAAAACCCGCGATGGCTTCATGCCTCGCGGGTTTTTCTTTGCGTGGGCGCGTGACGAGCGTCGTGATCAGGAAAGTACCGAGAGGGTGCCGCGCTGCAGTCAATCGAAGGTATGCTGTAGCGCGGCCGTTCCACGCGCGACATCGGTTGCGGCCGAAGGCAAGCCAAACCAAACAGCCCCCGCGATCCATTCGGCGGCGAGAATAAACAGACTTCGGCCGGGAGTGGGACGGCAATCATGACCATGCTGCGTTCGTGGGGTGCGATTCTTTCGTTGCTGGCGCTCGTTGCATGCGCGAGCCTGCCGCCGCAGGCCGATCGCGCGCAGACGCACGCATACACCGATACGGACAACACGCGGCTGGGTGTCGCGTTCCAGCAGCAGGCCAGTACGCATCCGGGGCAGGACGCGTTTCATCTGCTGACCGATCCGGTCGACGCGCTGGATGCGCGCGTGTTGCTGGCCGATCGCGCAGACCGTTCGCTCGACCTTCAGTACTACATCTGGCACGACGACCTGACCGGGCATGAACTGGCCGACGCGATCATTCGCGCGGCCGATCGCGGCGTGCGCGTCCGTGCGCTGCTCGACGACCTCGGCACGAATGCGGACGATCGCAAGCTGCTCGAGATCAGTTCGCATCCGAACATCGAGATCCGGCTGTTCAATCCGGTCGCCACGCGCCGGTTCAAGAAGATCGGCACGGTGTTCGAGTTCTCGCGCGTTAACCGGCGCATGCACAACAAGGCGATGATCGCGGACAACCAGGCGGCGATCGTCGGTGGCCGCAATATCGGCGACGAGTATTTCGGCGCATCGTCGATGCTGGAGTTCGGCGATCTCGACGTCGTCGTTCACGGCCCGGTCGTGAAGAACATCTCGACCGAATTCGATACGTTCTGGAATTCCCCGTACGCGTACCCGATCAGTGCGCTGGTCGGGCATGACGCGGCGCCTGGCGGGCTGGACCGCGAGCGCGAACGGTTGCGCGACTACCTGAGGGCCATGGAGGACAATCCGTACGTGCTCGAGGCCAGGCAGCGGCTCGACCGGATCGTTCACGGGCAGGGCACGGAATTGTCGTGGGGCCACGCGACGGTGCTGTACGACGATCCGGCGAAGATCGCGCATGCGCCGAAGGACAGCGACGGGCACCTGATGCCGCAGTTGCGGGCACTCGCATTGCAGCCCGAACATGACCTGCTGATCGTGTCGCCGTATTTCGTGCCGGGCAAGGAAGTCGTCGAGCGGCTGCGCGCGCTCACGGCGCGCGGCGTGCGCGTGACGGTGCTGACCAATTCGCTCGCGTCGACCGACGTGGCGGCCGTGCATGCGGGCTACCGGCACTACCGCAGCGATCTCGTGGCCGCCGGCGTGCGGCTTTACGAGCGGCGGCCGTCGGGCGACAAGAGCATTTCGAAGCAGGTCATCATCGGGTCGTCGCGTGCGTCGCTGCATGCGAAGACCTATGTGTTCGATCACAAGAGCATTTTCATCGGGTCGATGAATCTCGATCCGCGCTCGCTGAACCTCAATACGGAAATCGGCGTTTACTGCGAGAGCCCGGCGATTGCGTCGCAGGTGGCCAACGATCTGGAAGCACGGCTCGATCGAATCGCGTGGCGCGTCGAGCCAAGGACCGATTCGGCGGGCAAAGGGCAGCTCAAGTGGATTCAGACCGATTCGGACGGCAAGGTCACCGTGCTCGATCACGAACCGGAAGTGTCCGCCGCGCGGCGGATGGAAGTCTGGTTCCTTGGGCTGTTCCCGATCGAATCGCAACTGTGAGCGACGATGCTGCGCGCGCCATTCAGCAACGCGTGCGGCCGTGCTGCTCGATGACGGCCGCGAGCTGCATCGTCGCGGTCTCGATCGTCGCGTCGTTCAGCCCGGAGTATCCCAGCACGAAGCCGTTGTACGGCCGGCCGTCGCCGACCCGATAGCTGCTCAGCGGCTGAAGCAGCAGGCCATGCGCGGCTGCCGCGCGGGCGATATCGGTATCGTGCAGCGGCAGCGCGAGATCCGTCGACAGATGCATGCCGCCCGGGCTTTCGCGAACGCTCAGCACGGTGCCGAGGTGGCGGGCGAGTGCCGCCTCGAGGCTGCTCCGCCGCTCGGCATACAGCGTCCTCATCCTGCGCAGGTGTCGCGCAAAGAGGCCGGTGTCGATGAATTCGGCCATCGCCAGTTGATCGGCCGAGTGGCCGCGATGGACGAGTTCGCGCAGCGTGCTGGTGAAGCGGTCGACCAGAATCGGCGGAACCACCATGAAGCCGAGCCGGAGGGCGGGAAACATCGTCTTGCTGAAGGTGCCGAGATAGCAGACCGGTGCGTCGGCATGCAGGCCCTGGATCGCGGGCAGCGGCTGGCCGCCGTGGCGGAACTCGCTGTCGTAGTCGTCCTCGATGATCCACGCGCCGCACGCCTGTGCGTGCTCGACGAGCGCCGCGCGCCGCCGGGGGCTCATCAGCGCGCCGAGCGGGTATTGGTGTGACGGTGTCGTATAAATCAGCCGGGGCGGCCGGGTGCGCCACTGTTCGTCGGTTGGCGCCATCCCTTCGTGGTCGACCTCGATCGGCACGAGATCGAGGCCGGTCGAGCGGAATGCGGTTCGGGCGCCGTTGTAGCAGGGGTTCTCGAGCCAGCCATATTCACCGGGATTCGCCAGCATGCGCGCGCACAGTTCGAGGCTGCTTTGCGTGCCGTCGGTAATGAACACCTGGCCGGTGTCGCAGCGCACGCCTCGCGAGACCCGGATGTAGGCGGCCACGGCACGCCGCAATTCGGGCAGCCCTTCGACGGGGCCGTAGGCGAGTTGAGCGGGCCTGATGACTCTCCACGCACGCTCGATGCAACGGCGCCATTGGGCAACGGGGAATTCATCGAGCGAAGGGAGGCCGGGAACGAACGGCAGCATGCGTTCGGGTTCGGGATCGGTGTTCTCCAGACCGTGCACGCGCTCGGACAATCGAACCGGGGCCGGGCCGCTTTCGAGCTCTACGCCAGGCCGGCCGCATCCGTCCCATAACGTGATCGTGCCGTTGCGCGTGGCCGCCACGAAACCTTCCTCGGCAAGGCGCTCGTACGCATAGACCGCCGAGTTGCGCGCGATACCCAGTTCAGCTGCGAGCGCGCGCGTCGACACGAGTCGCGTGCCGGGCGGAATGTGTCCGTCCAGCAGCATGTTGCGCAGGCTCCGGTAGAGGGCTTCCTGCTGGCTGTGGCGTGTCGAGCCGTCCTGTCTGGAAAGCGAGGAGATGAGCAGCGCGAGATCCATGGGCTGGTTCCAGAATTTTTCGTTGAGCTGGTTCTTTTGAAGATTCGACGCGCATCGTATCGTTCACGTTCTCGCGGTGCCGGCCGGTGCGCGGGCATTCCCGGCGATCGTCACGCGCGTATTTTGATCGATTTGGCAAGCGACTGTCGATGGGCTGATCGATCGGGCGCTCAGGCGTGGAAGTCGCACCTCTCCGATTCGATTAGATTCGGAGTGCAAAGATATTTCGAGCGAATGCCTGCGTCTTGCCGGAATGCGACCGGCTCGATGCGCGCAAGGGCGCGCGAACAGGAAAACGAAACATGAAAGACCAAACCTTCATCTCTCCCACACCCCGCACCACCATTCGCCGACTGCCGGAACTGGCAAGCCACGATCGCGAGAAGCTTCATCGTATCGTGGACGAGGCCTACGTCTGCCACATCGCGTTCGGTGCAGGCGAGGACACGCATTGCATCCCGACCGCGCACTGGAGACGGGGCGATGACCTCTATATTCACGGGTCCAATGGCAGCCGGATGATCAAGGCGCTGTCGGCGGGTGCACAGGCCTCCGTTGCGATTACGTTGCTGGACGGTCTCGTGTTGTCCAGGTCGGCCTTCAACCATTCGATGAATTATCGATCCGCAGTGATCTACGGGCGGTTCGAGATGGTGGAGGGCAGTGCGGACAAGCTGGTGGCCCTGGATGCACTGATGGACAAGATCGCGCCCGGTCGCAGGCATGACGCGCGGCCCGGCAACGAGAAGGAACTCAATGCGACCAGCGTGCTGCGGATTGCCCTTGCGGAAGCCGCTGTAAAAGTCAGCGATTCAATGCCGTCCGACAAGGAAGAAGATCTTGCGCTCGCTGTCTGGACGGGGATCCTGCCACTGAAGATGACACGCGGTGCGCCGGTTTATGCGGGCGGCGACATGCCGGTGCCGGACTACGTTCGCAACTGGGCCGAGTGAGTTGCGCGGCCAAGCCGCGCGGTATTGCGGAAAACGGCGGCGCGCGGTGTTGGGGCGCGCGGGTTCCGCATGGTCGCGAGACGCTGGTTGCGCCGGCCGGCAGCGCGAATGCCGCGCTGCCGTGACGGGGGCGTTTCACTCGGTGCGGTGCTCGTGCTCGTCGTGCGGCGGATGCGACTCCGCAGGGTGCGGATGCGGCGCGGCCGCGTGCTCGGGGGCCGGTTGCCGCGGCTGCGGGGCCGCGTGCTCCTGCGGTTGTGCCTCGTTGCGCGGCGACGTTTCCTTGCGTTGTTGCTGCTGAGCCTCGTTGCGTTGCTGCATTTCTTCGCGCTGCTGTTGCTGTGCCGCATTGCGTTGCTGCAGTTCCTCGCGCTGCTGTTGCTCCGCTGCGTTGTGTTGCTGCATTTCCTCGCGTTGCTGCTGCTGTGCCGCGTTGTGCTGTTGCATCGCTTCGCGTTGCTGCTGAGCCTCGTTGCGCTGTTGTTGCTGCAATTGCTGCTGCTGCGCGGCCGCGCGATTTTCTTGCGCGGCGTGCTCCTGCTGCATGGCCTGCTGCCGCTCGTCGCGCATCGCGCCGGGTGCATGCTGCGCAGGTGCTTCGGCATGCGGTTCGTTCGCCCGGTTCTGCGCGAATGCGTCGGGCGACGGCCGTGCGCCGGGGCGTGTGTCGTTCGCGCCGAAGTGCGGCATCGTCATCGGCACGGCGCCCGGGCGTTGCTCCATGGCCTGCCCGCGCATCGGCTGCGCGCCCGGCTGCATCGCGTTGCGTTCGATCGTCGTGTTCGTCGTGTTGTTGGTGACGTTGCCGCCGTAGTTGTTCGTGATCCGCGTATTGCGAATGTTGGTGATGTTGTTGATCACGGTGGTCGACTTCGACACGTACGTGGTGTGGTTGTACACCACGGCCGGGCGCTGCCAGCCACCGTGCCAGCCGGGGCCTTCCGGACGTGGCGCGCCCCAGTTCATGCCCCAGGCATGCCAGCCCCAGTCGTGGTGCCCGAAGATCGCGGCGCCGACGGCGATGCCGACGCCGAACGTGATCACACCGGCGGCAACGACTTCACCCGTGCTGTATGAAGGCGGCCGATACACGTAGCCGGGGTAGGACGAAACCGGCTCGCCGTAGACGACCGTCGGGTTGTAAGACGGGACATAGACGACGTCGGGTTGTGCGGACTCGATCTCGATGGCCTGTGCAGGCGGCGGCACGATCGCCGGCCCGGCGTAGACCACGGGCGCATCGGTGGCCGGCGTGTAACCGGCCGGTGCGGCCTGCTCGATCTGCGTGACCCGCATCTGGCCGCCCGAGCGGAGATGGCCGGACGTCTGCGCGCGCTGGCGCATCACCTGGATCGCGTTCATCACGTCGGTGGGGTCGTTGTAGTAAGCCTGGCCGAGCGAGGTGGTCCAGGCCGGGTTCGACGCCATCTGCGACAGCACCGCGGGGAACGCGGTCAATGCCTTGACGGACGGGTCCCACGGCTGCGTATCGGCTGCGGTTGCGAGTGCCTGTCCCTTCAACGACGGATTCTGCATGACCCAGTTGTTGGCGGCCGTGACCTGGTCCGGGTAAGTTGCACCCGCAAGCACCAGCGCGACGAGCTTGTCGGGGAACAGTGCGATCGGCGCGACCATCTGGTAGAGCTGGTCGGCAGTCGGCGGCGTGTAGGCGACGGGCGTCGATGCGGGCTGGGCCGCCGCGGCCGCGCTCGCGTCGCTGGCCGGAGCAGCGGTGCTGCTGTCGCCATTCTTGTTGCAGGCCGAGAGGCCGAGCAGCGACACGATGAGGGACGACGCGATCAGCGTCCTGACGGGGCGGTGTGCACGAGTGTTGTTCATGTTGTTCGTTCGGTGTTGTGTCGGCGTTGGCAGGCACGCGGGCCGCGCGATCGGCTTGAGCACTGTGCCGCGACCGTCCACGCCTGTTCCGGGGGCATCGGCCGGGGCAGGCGGCAAGGTCGTGTTCGCATGGTGATTGTCCCGCGACGAATCGATATATCCAGTTAAACGCGCGACACGCGCGGAGGTTGTCCGGGTGTTGTGTAACAGTGTGTGTACCTTGCAGTCCGTAAGCGGGCTGGCACTGCCCGGGTAATGAACATGAAAGTTGTTTGCGCAACGATTGCAAGGTCGGAGAGGGGGCGTCGCGCCGGAAGCTGTTCCGCGAGAGTAAGCGGAACGCAAAAAACCCGCGAAGGCCGTGCGGCCGTCGCGGGTTGTTCAAACGATCACGTCCGGTTCCCTGCATGCGCTGCGGTGCGCACGCGGAACCGGGGCGGTCATCGATCCATCAGCGTGCGAAATCCGATGTGCTCTGGATGAACGAGTTCAGCTTCGAGATGTTCACGCTGCCGAAGCCCGTCGTCGCGTCCCAGCCGGCCTTCGCCTTGTAGCCGTAGGTGCCGCTGCCGTTGTTGCCGGACGTGACGTCGTGCAGCAGCGCCGCGTTGCTCGGGAAGTACTTGTAGATGCTCGACGCGGGGAACCCGAGCGCATTGTTGTTCGCGGACTGCAGGCGCGCCCAGATCCCCGTGAAGATCGGCGCGGCGAGGCTCGTGCCGCCTTCGTTGTTGAGGTAGCCCGAGCCCCACAGCGTGTCGGACGTCTGGCCGTTCACGACGAGAATCGCGCCGGTGCGCAGGTCGGCGTCGAAGCCGACGTCAGGCAGTGCGCGCTTGGTCGATCCCGTGAGGCTCGACGATTGCCACGACGGTGCGGCTTCGTACTTGCTGTACCCGCCGCCCGTCGACCACACGGTGCCCGGCTGCCAGCTCGGATCGTTCCAGACGATCTCGCTGTTGTACGCGTTGGTCGACGTATTGGTGAACAGCGTCGTGCCGCCCACCGCGATCACGTACGGCGACGTTGCCGGTTCGCTCACCGTGTAGGTCGAGCGCGACGGCGTGCCGCTCGCACATTCGTACGCGCCGTGGTCGCCGGCGGATACCGAGAAGGTCTGCCCCTGCGCGACCGCCTGCTTGAAGATCGTGTCGTCGGTTGCCTGCGAGCCGGTGCTGTTCGCGGACGATTCGCACACGCCGAGCGACACGTTGATCACCTTCGCGACGTTGTCGGTCACGGCCTTGTTGTACGCGGCGGTGATCGCCGTGAGCGTCATCGACGGCGCGACGTAGAACACGACCTGCTTCACGCTGCCGCCGGCCGCGCCGACGATCGACTGGCTGTCGAGGTTCCATTCGACGGTGCCGTCGGTGTCGGTGTACGAGCTGCCGGACGGGCCCGTCTTCACGATGCTGCTGCTGATCGCGCCGAGGCTGTTGTTTGCGGCGAACGTATTGAGGTCGCTCACCGTCTGCGACAGGTCGCCTTCGGAGATGATGCCGACGGTGGTCTGCGAGGCGGTCGGCGTGCCGTCGCCGCCGTAGATCGACGAGAATTCGGTCGGGTTGTGCGGCACCGCCGATGCGCCGGCCGGAATCGTCAGGTTGCTTGTGTTGCCTTGCGGCTGGCTGCCCGCGCCCGTGTGCATCAGCTCGACGTTCTGCAGGCCCAGCACCGAACCCACGACGCCGCCGATCGCGTTCGGCACTTGCGCGGCGTCGGTATTCGCGTAGACGCTGCGGCCGTTGCGCGTGAAGCGCTTGAGCGTCGTGCGAAACGCGGACTTGATGGTGGCCGCGGTGCCGGACGCGGAGACCAGCAGGCGGTTCGGCGCGACCACGATGTTCACGAAGCCTTCCTTGCGCAGATGCGCGACGACCGAGGCGACCTGCTGGTCGGTCGGCGCATATTGCGCCGCGAACTGCGCCGGCGTGAGGAACTGCCGGTAATGCGGTGAACCAGGCGTGTGCAGGTCGTGCAGATACTGGTCGAGTTGCGCCTCGTTGCGCAGGTTCAGGCCGAGCACGATGTCCACCGACTCGCCCGGCGCCATCTCGACGGCTGCTGCTGCAGCGGCAGCGGTGCTCGCGGCCGGCGCGCCGGCGGTACCGGCTTCGTTCTGCTGCACGAGCGGCAGGAAACCCTTGGTGTGCGTTTCCGTCCAGCCGGCCGCAGGCGCGGCGTAGGCGGTCGCCACGCCGAACGATGCGGCGGCTGCGGCGGCGAATGCGAGCTTGATGAAGCGATTGTGCTTTTGATTCTTGTCTGCAACCTGATTCATTTGAATTACCCCTCCGGTTGAACATCGAACAGCACGAACAACAACGGTCGACAGCGGTGCGGGTCATGCACCGCCGATTTCTGTCGCACGCGTGCGGATGGCACGGACGCGACAGGGCCTTTCGCCCGATCCGGAAAGGTGTTTTTTCTCCGGGGGCGAAATACGGAAAACGCGGTAACGGGAAGGCTGCGCCGCGATACGACGCAACCGCGCCGGACAGGGCGCGGGCGGGATTGCTAGAGCAACAGTTTCGTTGTCCTGCTCATTTGATTCGATCCTTCGGCCCGCTGCCGGATGGCAGTTGTCCAATGAGATGCATCGGGATGTTGCATGCGCCGGCGCGCGAACAAGACAGCCGGCGGCGAGCACTGCGGTGTGGCGGAAGCGAAAAAACGTAGAGCGGAAGCGATTGCGTGGTGAGCAATTCGTCAGATTGCTTGCATCGGACGGTATCAAGAACGAAAGCCGGGTGTCAAACTTTTTTTGATTATATGAAACTAAATTAAAGCGAATATGTGCAATGTTTTTGAAAATATTGGCAGTGTTTTGTAATATTCGAGGCCGCCAAAGAAAGTAATGCGGAATTCGATTTGCCGATCGTTTCTGGTTTGATGCGTAATGCGTGCAATTGGCCGATCGCGTTCGAGGCCTGACTCGAATCCGGGGGCGTGGCGGAGAAGGTCGAGTCTGCGCGCCGCACGAAGCGGCGCATGAAGTCGCGAGATGTCCGACGTTCCGCATATCGGCCCAGTCAACGAGGATTGAACCTGCGTGATCGATAACGACAAGCTTTGCATCGAAGTACCCGTGACCTGGAAGGCCGCGCTGGCCGATTGCCGATGGACGCAACAGACGGAAGGGCAATCGGATGCCGCGGTGTTCCGGCTCGATGCGCGTGATGGATCGCGTCGGTTCGTCAAGACGGAACCGGCGGGACCGCTGGGCGAACTGAGCGACGAGGCGGCCCGACTGCGCTGGCTTGCGACGACGGGTTTGCCGGGCGCGCAGGTTCTCGACGTCGCGTCGGCGGCGGGGCGCGAGTGGATGCTGCTGAGTGCCGTGCGTGGCGAAAATCTCGAAGTCGCGCGGCTCGGGCCGGCGGCGAAGGTGGCGATCATCGCCGACGCGTTGCGTGCACTGCATCGGCTCGATCCGATAACCTGCCCGTTCGATCATGGCGCGGTGTCTCGTATCGAGCGTGCCCGTGCGCGGATGAACGAGGGTCTCGTTGACGAGGACAACCTCGATGACGCGAATACAGGTGTGCCGCTCGATGAACTATTCGCGAGGCTTCAGGCGAGCAGGCCGTTGATCGAGGACAGGGTCGTCACGCACGGCGACGCGTGCCTGCCCAACTTCATGGTCGAAGACGGCTGCTTCTCGGGTTTCATCGATTGCGGACGCCTCGGTGTGGCCGATCGCTATCAGGATCTGGCACTGGCAACGCGTGATATCGAAGCGGATCTCGGCAGCGAATGGGTCGCGCCTTTCTTTGCCCGGTATGGAATCAAGCAACCCGATGCGGGCCGAATCGCTTTCTACCGGCTGCTCGACGAATTTTTCTGATTCCGCAGGTATTCGCGGGCGATGCACGAGACAGTTTTCCTGTCCCGTGCATCGCCTTGTTTCGTAGTAGTCCTGCTTTTCAATCGAAGATTTTCACGTTCTTTACGGATCTCCTCCGTCAGTCACGCTCGCGCGATGCATAGGCGAAGCGGAGGCCTTCGCCGAGCGTGCACTGGAAGACCTGGGCTGGCGCGACCGGCTGATACGTGGTTGGCGAAAGCGAGCGCACCGTCACCGTCGCGCTTTCATCCTGCATGACGCGGTACTGGATCAGCTCCAGCACCGGCGAGCCGCTGGGCTGGACGATAAGGTGCTGGTTGGCGAATGCGAGCGTATTGCCGCCGACTTCCATGAAGTCGCGTATCGCGAAGCCGCCCGATACGGTGGGTACCGTCGCTGTCGCTTGAGCCGGCTGCGCGTTCCGGCACTGGTTCGGTGAAAAGATTGCGGTCACCGTCACGCCGGCAAACAGCCGCGTGCGCAACTGCCGATACGAATTGACGTTGTCCGGCTGGGGGCTCGCGGCCGTTGCCGCGAGACTGGTTGCCGCGCCGGCGGCAACAAGAACAATGGCGAAGCGATTCAGCATTTTCCTGTCTCCGTGCGATGAAACCACGGGCACGATAGCACGGTGCGCAGGCATTGTTCAGACGGTTCGATCGCGGCAGCTACTGCGCCGCACCTGCATGCCGCAGTGCGTCCACAGCGTCGGTGTTGTCGTGTGACCGCGCGAGCTGCAGCAGCGACTGCCCGCGCCGATCGACATGATTCGGATTCGCGCCACGTGCGACGAGGAGCGGAATCAGGTCGAATCGATTGAACAACGTGGCGAATCCCAGCGCAGTTTCCCCGGCGCCGTTCGTCTGGTCGATCGGGCAATGCGTGTCGATCAGGCGCCGCGCGATGTCGGGTTCGTTCTTGAAGAGGGCACCCATTAGCGCCGTGTTGCCGTGGTGGTCGCCGGCGCATGCGTTTGCGCCGGCCGACAGCAGATAGTCGAGCGCGGCAGGCTGGCCGTCGTAGGACGCGAGTATCACGGCCGTAAAGCCGCGGCTGTCGGTGGCGTCGACGGGATAGCCGGCGTCGTGCAGGGCACGCAGGATGTCGACGCGACCGACGCGGGCGGCATCGAACCAGTCGCTGTCGTAGCGGCGCAGCGCGGCAGGATCGGCCGGCGCGTACGCCGGCTGGTCGGGAAGGTGCGCACAACCGGCGAGCGCGGCCAGCGCCAGGACGGTTGCGGTGGCGCGGATCGTGCGCGTCAGGCGTTCGGATTGCATGAGGATGTCCTGATGTGTGGGTAAGGTCGACGTGCGCGGCGCAACCCCGCACGTCGACAGCGACCGGAGCCGCGGGATCAGTTCTCGCTCAGCTTCGCTGCGAGCGCTTGCACTTGCCCGACGTCGGCGTGAACGGCCCGCGCAAGACGCGTGCCGTAGTCGGCATCGGCCTTGTAGAAGTACGACAGCATCGCGTACTGGTTGTGCGCGTTCGTCACCTTGCCGAGATCGCCGGACAGAGCGGTGATCAGGTCGTCCCTGTCCTGCTGCGACAGGCCCCGGTAATACTCGCCCGCCTGACGGAACCGCAGCTTCTTGTGGACCGCTTCCTGCTGCGTCGTTCCCCCTAGCGCCATGCGCACGGACTTGTATTGCGGATTCGGTGCGAGCTCATGCAGCGTCGACGGTTCGTAGTTCACCTCGCCCTTGCGGTCGCCGGCGTTCATCTTGCCGTCCTGGTTGTTGTTGACCACCGGCACGACGGGCCGGTTGATCGGCAGGTCCATGTAGTTCGCGCCGAGCCGGTACATCTGCGTGTCCGCGTACGCGAACAGGCGATCCTGCAGCATCCGGTCTTCGGACGGCTCGATGCCGGGCACGAGTCGCGACGGCGCGAACGCCGATTCCTCGGTCGACTGGAAGTAGTTGTCGGGCACGCGGTTCAGCGTCATCGTGCCGATCTTGCGCTCGGGGACGCCGGTCCACACCTTCGTGTCGTCCAGCGCATCGAAGTCGAACCGGTTCAGGTCCTGCGGTGTGAGCACCTGCACGTACAGGTCCCACTTCGGGAAGTCGCCTTGCTTCAGCGCGCCGTACAGGTCGTTCGTCATCATGTTCCAGTCGCGCCCGATCGATGCGTCGATGTCTTGCGGACGCAGGCCGTGCACGCCTTGCTGGCTTTTCCAGTGGAACTTCACGTAGTGCACGTCGCCGTGCGCATTGACGAACTTGAACGCATGCACCGCGAAGCCGTCCATGTGACGATACGAATCGGGCATACCGGCATTCGTGTACAGCATCGTCAGCATGTTCGTCGCTTCGGGCGTGTTCGCGAAGAAGTCGAATGCGAGGTTCGGATCCTGCACGCCTGTCACGGCGCTCGGCTTGTTCGCGTGAACGAAGTCGGGGAACTTGATGCCGTCGCGAATGAAGAACACGGGCCAGTTGATGCCGACCATGTCCCAGTTGCCCTGTTGCGTATAGAACTTCACCGCGAAGCCGCGCGGATCGCGTGCCTGCTCGGGCGAGCCGCGATAGCCCATCACGGTGGAGAAGCGCACGAACACGGGCGTGCGGGTTCCGGGTGTAAAGACCTTCGCCTTCGTCAGGTTCGAGATGTCGGCGCTCGGCACGAACTCGCCGAATGCGCCGGTGCCGCGTGCATGCACGACGCGTTCCGGAATGCGTTCGCGATCGAAGCGCTGCAGTTTCTCGATGAGTGCGGAGTCTTGCAGGAGTACGGGGCCGGCAGGCCCGGCCGTCTGCGAATTCTCGTTGTCGCCGACGGGGGCACCCGTGTCTCGAGTGAGTTCGGCGGCATGGGGGGACGCGGAAAGTGCGACGCAGATCGCGGCGACTGCGTGTCTCAGCACGCGATGGGAGGTTGAGGACATGACGATGGAACTCCTTGAATCCGATCGGTGGTGGGGAAGCCGACTGAATTAGAAGAGATCGTCAGATGATTGGCTAATTGATATTCGATATGTTTTCGATAGCGTCGTCGTCGATGCGGCACGAGCGCGATTGTTTTCAGCGCTGACGGAGAATATTGTTGCGCACGCAATGAGTTGCTTCGTCGCGCATCTTGAAGCGATCCGTGAACGTCGAACGCAGACGACTGAGCAGGCGATGCCTCGCATGGGCTCTGCGATCCGCATTCATGGATCGGTGTCGCAGCGGCCTCGAAGGACCCGGCCGCCGCGTGGCACCGATCAACTCGCCGTCAACCCGCGCCTGCCTGCCACCCGAGCCCAAGGCTCTTCTGCACCGACACGTAGTCCTTGATCAGTTCGGCTTGCCCGGCGATGACGTTCTGCTGCGCGGACAGCGCTTCGCGTTGCGTATCGAGCAGGTCGATCATCGACGCGACACCGGCACGATAGCGTTCGTCCATCAGCGTTCGGGAATGCACGGCCGACGTCTGCACCTTGGTGAGCGCAACGACGTGCTCGCGCTGGTGCCCATAGCGCTGCAGTGCCGTGTTGGCGTCCTGCAACGCACCGAGCACTGCCTTCTGATAGTTCGCTTCCGCTTCGTCACGCGATGCTTCGGCCGCGCGCACCGCGCCGCGCGTGCGCCCGAAGTCGAGAATGTTCCACTGCAGATACGGTGCGCCGACCCAGGTGAAGTTCTGCTTGCGGAACAGGTGACCTGGGTCGGTCGCGCTGAAACCGAGATCGCCGAGCAGCGTCACCTTCGGGAAGTAATCGGCGACATGCTCGCCGATCTGCGCATTGCTCGATGCGAGCCGGCGCTCGGCCGCGCGAATGTCGGGGCGCTGTTTCAGCAGCGTGGCCGGATCGCCGATCGCAACGCTGCCGGGCAGCGTCGGCAAAGGCGCGTCCGATGTCGACAGCGTTGCGTCGAGCGCGCCGGGCGCGCGGCCCGTCAGGATCGCGAGCCGGTCGAGCGACTCCGTCACCTGCGCGTCGAGCGGGATCAGCGACGCGCGCGTGGTTTCGACCTGTGTGGTCAGGCGTTCGATGTCCACGTCGGCCGCGACGCCGCGCACACGGCGCTGCTGCGTGAGTTCGAGCATCTGTTGCTGCAATTCGGCGGTGCGCTGCGACAACGCGAGTCGCTGCTGCTGGTCGCGCAGGTCGACGTACGCATTCGCGACTTCGGCCGCGATCGACACCTGCGTATCGGCGAGATCGGCGTCGACCGCTTCCGCCTGTGCGGACGCGGCTTCGACCGCGCGCCGCGTGCCGCCGAACAGGTCGATTTCCCAGGTTGCGTCGAAGCCTGCCGAATAGAGCTGCAGCGGACCCGAGCCACCCAGCGAAGGCGATGTGCCACCCGACTGGCTCGAGCCGTTCGACGGCAGCAGCGAACCGAGCGCACTGACGTCCGGCTCGCGCATGCGGATGGCGGCAACGGTGGCCGACGATTTCGGCAACTGCGCCGCGCGCTGTTGCGAGAGCTGCGCGCGCGATGCGCGCAAGCGGGCCTGCGCAGCGTGCAGATCGGGGTTGTACGCGAGCGCGGCGGTGATCAGGTCGTCGAGCTGGCGATCGTTGAGCGCATGCCACCATGCGCTCGGCGCGGGCGCAGCGGTGTCGACACCGGAGGCCGGCGCGCGCACGAAGGTCGCCGCATCCGGTGCGGCGGGCGCGCCGCGGTAGTCGGGGCCGACCGTGCAGCCGGCGAGCAGGCACGCGGCCGCGCACAGCGTGAGCGCAGGGCGACGGGGCAGGGAGAAGGGTTTCATCGCGTAAGACGGTTCAGTGGCCGGACGACATCGGTTGCGGCCCGCGCGGCGTTCTCAGCAGCAGCGCGAGCGGCACGCAGGCAAGCAGCGCGAGGCCCAGCAGATAAAAGGTTTCGGAATAGGTCATCACGACCGCCTGGATCTGGATCTGCTGCGCCAGCTGTCCGAGCGCGCGCATGTTCGAATACGCGAGGTCGCCGGTGTGCGAGAACCAGTTGGCCGCGTAGGCCGACAGCCGGTCCTGCCCGATCAGCGAGTTCGCGGTCACCGATTCTCGGAGCGCGGCCGTATGGAAGGTCGTGCGCCGGTCGATCACGGTGCCGATGATCGCGAGCCCGATCGAGCCGCCGAGATTGCGCGCCATGTTGTAGAGCCCGGCGGCATCGCCCGAGTCTTCGCGCGCGACGGCTGCCATCGATGCCTGGTTGAGCGGCATCATCGCGAGCATCTGCGCGACACCGCGGATCAGTTGCGACCAGACGAAGTCGTGCCCGACGCTTTGCGCGGTCAGGCTGATGTCGAGCATGCAGCTCAGGCAGAACAGCAGCAGCCCCGAGATCACGAGGATGCGGAAGTCGACCTTGCCGAGCAGGCGCGGCAGGATCGGCATCACGAGAAAGGCCGGCAGCCCCGACAGCAGCATGATCGAGCCCGCCTGTTCCGCGTTGTAGCCGGCGACGATCGCGAGGAATTGCGGCAGCAGGTAGGACACACCGTACAGCCCGGCACCGACCGCGGACACGATCACGATCACGCTCGCGTAGCGCGGGTTGCGCATCAGCGACAGCCGCATGATCGGCCGCTTCGCAAAGATCTGCGACAGCGCGATCAGGATCATCCCGGCGAGCGACACGAGGCTCAGCGTGACGATCATCTGCGATTCGAACCAGCGTTCGCGCTGACCTTCCTCGAGCACGACGGTGAGCGAGCTCAGGCCGATCGCGAGGCCGAAGATCCCGAGCCAGTCCGCGTTGAGGAATGAATGCCATTGCGGACGGTCCGACGGCAGCCCGAATATCAACAGCGCCATCAGCAACAGACACACCGGCAGGTTCAGGAAGAAGCACCAGCTCCAGTTGACGTTCTCCGCGAGCCAGCCGCCGAGCACGGGGCCGAACAGCGGTCCGAGCAGCACGATCAGGCCGAACAGCGTCATGCCGACCGGCAACTGCGACAGCGGCAGCCGCGTGCGGATGATGGTCTGAGCGGTCGGGATCAGCGCACCGCCGGTGAAGCCCTGGCCGATCCGGCCGGCGATCATCATCGGCAGCGAATGCGACCAGCCGCACATCATCGAGAACACGATGAACAACGCGGAGTTCGTCAGCAGGAAATTGCGCAGCCCGAACACGCGCGTGAGCCACGCGGCGAGCGGGATCATCACGATCTCCGACATCAGGTAGCCGGTCGAGATCCACGTGCCCTCGGTGCCGGTCGCGCCGATTTCGCCCTGGATCTGCGGCAGTGCGGAGTTCGTGATCGAGATGTCGAGCGTCGCCATCAGCGCGCCGAGCGCACCGGCCGCGACCGCGATCCAGTCGGTCACGCTCGCGCGGCCTTCGTGCGGCGGCACGGGCATCGTGGCGGACGGTTCAGCCATGATGCGTCTCGTCGCGGGCCGAGCGCGTATCGACGTCGACCGTCACCGACAGCCCCGGCAGCAGCATGCGCTGCGCGCGGGCATTCGCGGCGAGGCGGATGCGCACCGGCACGCGCTGGACGATCTTCGTGAAGTTGCCGGTCGCATTCTCGGGCGGCAGCAGTGCGAACTGCGCACCCGTGCCGGGCGCGAAGCTGTCGACGACGCCGGACAGCGCGCCGTCCGGCAGCGCGTCGACGTGCAGTTCGACGGGCTGGCCGATGCGCATGTTGCCGATCTGCGTTTCCTTGAAGTTCGCGACGAGGTAGATCGCGTCGACGGGCACGACGGTCAGCAGGCGCGTGCCGGGCTGCACGTATTGACCGACGCGCACCGTGCGATCGCCGACGCGGCCGGCGAGGGTGCTGCGCACGATCGTGTTGTCGAGATCGAGCTGCGCCTGCGCGGCGCTGGCCTGCGCAGCTTCGAGCTGCGCGCGCGCCTGCTGGAGTTGCGCGGTGAACGATGCGATCTGCGTGCGCGCGGCAGCGATCGACGCATTGTTTGCGGCGAGCGTCGCGGCGGCCTGATCGCGCGTGCTCTTCAGGTCGGCCACGCGTTCGTGGGTTTCGGCGCCGGTCGCGGCGAGCGGTGCATAGCGCGTGTATTCGTCGCTCGCGTGCTGCGCATTGATGCGCGACACCTTCGCCTGCGCGTCGGCCTGTTCGAGATTCGCATGCTGCTGGCTGATGTCGGCCTCGGCGCGAGCGATGTCCGCGCGGCGCGCGTCGACGGTCGCAAGCGATTGCGCAAGCGCGACCTGGTACTGGCGAACGTCGAGCCGCACGAGCGGATCGCCGGCCTTCACGGCCTGGTTGTCGCGCACATACACGTCGGTGACGTAGCCGGCGACCTTCGGCGCAGCGGTCATGCTGTCCGCCTGCAGGTATGCGTCGTTGGTGCTCTCGATGAAGCGGCCGACCGTCCACCAGCGGCCGAGCCAGACGGCGCCGCCGATGGCCGCAATCACGGCGGCGACGATCAGGACGCGCCGCTTCGATCCGGTTCCGCTGCGCGGGGTTGTTCCGTTTTCCTGACGATTTGCTTTCTGTGGCGGGTCTTGCAGCGTCGACATGCTGGCGTCCAATTTATTCCGAGTGGAATAATTATTCCAGTTGATAAAATTGTGTCAAGTAGAATGTCGGTCGATCGAATGACGAGGAAGGCATGAACGAAGCGAAGAAGCTGCGCCGTACGTCGGCGGGCGGCTACGCCCGCGGCGACGAAACGCGCCAGCGGATCATCGAGGCGGCGATCGAACTGTTCGGCGAGCGCGGGTTCGCGGGGGCATCGACCCGCGAGATCGCCGCGATGGCCGGTGTGAACGCGCCGGCGCTCCAGTACTACTTCGAGAACAAGGAAGGCGTGTACCGCGCGTGCGTGGAGACGATCGCGGAGCACGGCTGGGAGGTGTTCGCGTCGGCAGTCGGCCATGCGAGGGCGATGCTCGATGCGAAAGCGGACGTCGACGTGCTGATCGACGCGTTCGTCGGGCTGCTGCGCGCGTTGTCGGACCGGATGTTTACGGCGCCGAAGACGATGAACCAGCGGATGTTCTTCGCGCGCGAGCAAAGCGGCCAGGAGCCGGCGAGCGCGAGCGAAATCCTGATGAAGCGCATGCGCAAGCCGCTCAACGACGTGAGCGCCGAGCTGATCGGCCGCATCTCGGGGCGGCCCGCCAACGATCCCGTTACGCGCTTGCGTGCGCTGAGCCTGTTCGGACAGCTCACGGTGTTCCACCTTGCGCAGCGTTCGGCGCTGCAGTTGCTCGAATGGGAGGCGTTCGAGGGCGAGCGCGCGGAATTGCTGATCGACACGATCGCCGAGCAGACACGCTTGCTGCTCCAGCAATGGCACGCGCAGCGCGACGAATTGGCGGCCGATCCGGAAGCCGACTCGAAGCGGAGGCCGGGCGCCGCGGCGAAACGCGCGACGAAGCCGGGAGCATCGATGCCCGCCGCGAAAAGCGCCCGGCGCGTGAACAAGCCCGCCGCGCGTTAAACGCGGCGCGCCATCGGCCGCGGCCGGTCAACCGGGCTTGCGCGCCGGTTCGGCGGGCGACGGTGGTCGGGCCGCTGGTTCGGCAGCATGGCCGTTGTCGCCGTTGCTGCCGATTTCGTCATCGACCACAGGCCGCGATCCGTCCGCGTACGCGACGACGCTGCGCTGCGGATTGGCGATCCGGATGCCGCGTTCGCGGAACGTCTCCGCGATCCGCCGGTTGAATTCGCGCTGCACGCTCCAGCGCGTCGAGTCCGTGCATTGCATCTGTCCGGCCAGCGCGAGCGTCGCGCCGTCGACCTGGTCGATACCCCAGTAGCTGAAGTCCGACAGGATGCCGTCGTGGTACTTCGGATCGTCGCGCAACGCGGCGCCGATCTCCTTCAGCGTCGCGATCGCGAGATCGATATCCTCGCCGTAGGCAATGCTGATCTTGACGGACGCGTTGCCGAGCCCGCGATTCGTATTGTTGACGGTCGTCACCGAGCTGAACGGGATCGTGTAGAGCGACCCGTCGCCCGCGCGCAGCCGCACGGTGCGGATCGACAGGTACTCGACCGTGCCCGACACGCCGGCGAGCGTGACCCAGTCGCCCACCTGCATCGCGTTTTCCATCAGCAGGAAGATCCCGGTGATGAAGTCCTGCACCAGCTTCTGCGAGCCGAAGCCGAGCGCGACGCCGAAGATGCTGGCGCCGGCAAGCAGCGGGCCGACGTTCACGCCGAGCTGGCTGAGGCCTGTCAGCACGACGACGAGCGCGATCATCACGAACAGCAGCGAGCGCAGCATCGGCAGCAGCGTGCGCAGCCGCGCCGCGCGCATGAGATTGCCTTCGCGCGTCCATCGCTGCAGCCGGCGCTCGATCGCGATGTTCGCGGCTTCCCACACGACGAGCGCGACGATGGCCGCGATCGCGATCGTCACCAGCGCCGACGCGAGCCGGTGGCCGATCGTGCCGGTTTCGAACGCGCGGAAGATCGGCACGCCCCAGATCTGCAGCAACAGCAAGAGGGTCACGATGCCGATTGCGCCCGACACGATCTGGCGCAGCAGCGGGTAGTAGCGGTACGCGTGCGCATGGACGAGCGTGCGGTCTTCGTCGCGGCCCTGGAACAGCCGCGCGAGCGCGCCGAACACGACGATCGACACCATCCGCATGCCGATCAACACGGCGATCGAGCGGCCGCCGAGCGTGATCAGCACGCGGTAGCCGTTGTGGACGTCGAGCGCCCACACGAACCACAGCGCCATCACGATGAATACCGAGACGGGCGCCCATGCGTCCGCGAGCGTGTTGGCGATCATCGCGAAGGACGGACGATCCTCGGCGGCCGAGCGGATCCGCGCGGCGACTGGCAGGCGGCACTGCAGGATCAGCGCCGAGACCATCAGGTGCCCGACGAGCGCGACGGCTTTCAGCAGCGCGACGTGACCGGCGTCGCTGAGACCGAAGTTCGCGGCAATCTCGACCGCGGCCGTGCAGGCGCCGACCACGATCACGATCCGCGCGATCGAGCGTTGCGCGAAGTCGGCCCATGCGTCGCTGATATGCAGCAACCGCAATTGCCGCGCATCGGGCTGGAAGAACAGCCGGCTGACGATCGTGACGAGCCGGCAGATCACGTAGATGTCGATCAGCGCTTCGAGCGCGGATTCGATCGGGGTGCCCGTATCGCCGATCACCGACATCGTCAGGCTCGCGACGCCG
>NZ_JAAGPE010000561.1:0-2674 GCF_017104605.1 Burkholderia sp. Ac-20384
TCCGACGCGTGGTACGCGACGTTCGCCCGGGCCGGGCGGCCGCCCGACGCGCCACCGGCCACCGAAGCGGGCATGGATGCTGGCATGGATGCGGATGCGGATGCCCGGCCGGCCGAGTCCGAACACTGACGTGAACAATGCGATCCGGCGTGCCCGGAATCGATAGGAAAAGCCCCTCGATCGAAAAATCGCCCGCCGGTTCTATTTGATAATGAGAATGATTATCAAATACGGGGGCGTGAATGCGGTACGAGGTGCTGGAACCTGGGAGATCAAGGACGAAGGGCGCGCGCGTCGCCCGTGTGGGGCGAGGGCGCTGGCGTCCGTCGCTGTATCTGGGCTTGCTGATCGCCGCGCATCCGGCGGCGGCGTTCGCCGAGACGGCGCCGGTGCCGGCGTCGGCAGCCGGCGCGGAAGTCCGGAAGGAAGACGCGACCGCCGTGAAGCCCGCCGCGGGCGAGCTGAAGGCGATTTCGGTGACCGCGTCGCGCGGCGTGGCCGACGATCCGTCGGTGGCGACGGTCGGCAAGATGCCGCTGGCGTTGCGGGAGATTCCGCAGTCGGTCAGCGTGACGACGCGTGAGCGCATCGACCAGCAGAACCTGTTCTCGCTCGACGAAGTGATGCAGCAGTCGGCGGGCGTGACCGTGCAGCCTTACGTGTTGCTCACCACCGCGTACTTCGTGCGCGGCTTCAAGGTCGATTCGTTCGAATTCGACGGCGTGCCGGTGGTGATCGGCGACATGGCGAGCGCGCCGCAGGACATCTCCGTGTACGAGCGCGTGGAAATCCTGCGCGGCGCGAACGGCCTGCTGCACGGCTCGGGCAACCCGGCCGCGACGGTCAATCTCGTGCGCAAGCGGCCGCAATACCAGTTCTCCGCGAACGCGAGTGTGAGCGTCGGCAGTTGGGACCGCTATCGCGCGGAAGCCGACATCGGCGGCCCGCTCAACGCGGCCGGCACCGTGCGTAGCCGTCTCGTCGCCGCGTACGAGGATCGTCATTTCTTCTACGACCACGCGAAGCAGGACACGCGCTCGATCTACGGGATCACGGAAGTCGACGTGACGCGCGACACGCTGCTCACGTTCGGCGCGCAATACCAGACGACGCGTTCGATACCCGACATGTCCGGCGTGCCGATGGCGCGCGACGGCTCGAGTCTCGGCCTGTCGCGCTCGACGTTCCTCGACACCGCGTGGGGCCACTTCGACTGGGACACGACACGCGCGTTCGCGTCGGTCGAGCAGAAGCTCGGCGCCGGCTGGAAGGCGAAGGTCAGCGGCGAATACCAGAGCGTGCGCTCGGATCTGAAGTACGCGGGTTCGTACGGCGCGATCAACCCGGCGACCGGCGCGGGCGGTGCGCTGACGGGCGGCGCGTACCAGTTCAGCAGTTACAGCCGCAGCATCGATGCGAACGTGCAGGGTCCGGTGCATGCGTTCGGGCTCACGCATGACCTGCTGTTCGGCGTGACCTACGCGAACAGCAGCAGCGGGCAGATGACGGCGCAGCTGCTGGGCAACGTGGTCGGCACGCCGGTGAACGTGTACCGCTGGAACCCGAGCAGCGTGCCCGAGCCGGACGTCGGTCCGTATCAGCAGTCGCAGCAGAACGACATTTCGCAGAAGGGCGTGTACGGGCTCGGCCGCATCAAGCTCGCGGAACCCGTCACGCTCGTGCTCGGTGGCCGCATGAGCTGGTGGAACCAGGACAGCCTCGGTGCGCACTACAACACCGGCCACCAGTTCACGCCGTACGGCGGGCTGATCTGGGATTTCGCGCGCGACTGGTCGTGGTACGCGAGCTATGCGGAAGTGTTCCAGCCGCAAACCAAGTCGATGTGGGGCGGCGGCATCCTGACGCCGGTGAAGGGGCGCACGTACGAGACGGGCGTGAAGGGCGAGCTGGCGGGCGGCAAGCTCAACGTGTCGCTCGCGGCGTTCCGCATCGATCTCGACAACAGCCCGCAGGTCGATCTCGCGCATCCGTGTGCGGGGCCGAATTGCTACTACGTGAACGGCGGCAGCGTGCGCAGCCAGGGCTTCGAATTCGAGGCGAACGGCCGCATCACGCCGTGGTGGAGCGTGTGGGCGAGCTACACGTACGACACGATGAGCTACGCGGACAACCTCGCGAACGCGGGCTCGTCGTTCGCGCCGCTGCTGAACCCGCGCCACCTGTTCCGGCTGTGGACCAACTACGACCTGCCGTGGCAGGAGCGGCGCTGGAGCGTCGGCGGCGGCGTGCAGGTGCAGAGCAATTACTCGGCGCAGGCGGGCAGCGTCACGATGAGCCAGGGCGGCTACGCGCTCGCGAGCCTGCGGCTCGGCTACCGCTACGACAAGCACTGGAGCGCGGCGGTCAACGTCAACAACCTGTTCGACCGCAAGTACTACCTGAGCCTGAGCAACCCGGGCTGGAACAACCGTTACGGGGAACCGCGCAACGTGATGCTGACCGTGCGCGGGCAGTTCTGATGGCGGGCGGCTGGGGCACACGGGCGGCGCTCGCGATCGGCGGCGTGCTGCCGGGCGCGGTCGCGCTGGCGGTCACGCTGGCCCGTCATTACCCGGCCGACGGCCTGAACCGGCTCTACGCGGCCGTGCTGCTGTCGCTCGCCGCGGGCGTCGCCGCGCTGCTGTGGGTGCTCGTCGCGCCCGGGCGGCGGCAG
>NZ_JAAGPE010000562.1:0-2924 GCF_017104605.1 Burkholderia sp. Ac-20384
GCCGTTGAAGCCGTGCAGCACCTGTTCGACGTCGCGGCGCTCGGCGCCCGTCAGCACGGCCGTCATGCTGGCGGCGGCCGAGCCGACCAGCGCCGCGCTCGCGAGCCGCAGGTCGGTCAGCGCCAGCGCGGCAAGCAGCAGCGCGCCGGTGAGCGCATTCGCCTGCAGCACGATTTGCCCGATGCCGCGCAGCAAGATACGCAGGTCGATCGACGGCGAGACGGGGCGGGCGGTAGGCATGATGGCGGCGGAACAGGACGAGCCGCGAGCATAGGACACAATCCTATGCACCGGAATAGGGAATTCTGGATAGTCAGGATTTGTGGGCAGCGCACCAGATCGGGGAATGCGGCGTGTCCTGCGTGCTTGAACACCGCTCCGTTAGCTATTCAGGGGCGTTGGTCGGGCTGCTCGTGAATTCGGGCGGTGGCTGGCGTAGTCGTCGGGGGATTTGTGCCACGATGCCTCGCATCGGGAAAACCGGGAGGCGGAAAGATGCGCGAAGTGCGTTGGGCGTCGCTCGAAGGCGACGGGGTCGAACATCTGACGTTCGACCGGAGCGGCGGCGGGATCGTCGTCGAAAGCGCGGTGGTCGGCCAGCGGTACGGCCGTGCATACGGGCTCGCTTATCGCGTCGAATGCGACGCGCACTGGCGCGTGACCTATGCGGTGCTCAAGGTGATGGGCGGCGGCACGCTCGAATTGCGCAGCGACGGCGCCGGCCACTGGCACGACGGCTCGGGCCGCGCACTGCCGGAACTCGACGGTTGCATCGACATCGACATCGCGGCGACGCCGTTCACGAATTCGCTGCCGATCGGCCGCCTCGGGCTCGCGCACGGCGAGCGGCGGCCGATCGACGTCGCGTACATCTCGACGCCGGACCTGAAGGTCACGCCGGTCAAGCAGGCCTACGCATGCATCGAGCCGGGCCGGCGCTACCGCTACGAAGGGATCTTCCGCGACTTCACGGCCGAGATGGAGATCGACGACGACGGGCTCGTCGTCGATTACGAGACGCTGTTCAGACGCCTGCCGGCGCCGGCACCCGCGGTGCGCTGAACCCGGGCCGCGGCCGGGGCGATTGCCGGCCGCTCCTGCGCGGACGCGAAGCGGTCGATCCGCGACGCGATCATGTCGGGGTGGCGCAGCACGATCCAGTGCGTGCCGTCGATTTCCTCGCGCACGTGGTCGCCGAGCCAGCGGTCGAGGTCGACCGACATCTCGGGCGTCACATAACGGTCGCGCACCGGCACCAGAATCTGCACGGGCGCCTGCGCGTACCGTTCGCGCGGCTTGCGTGCCCGTGCGATGAAGTTCGCGCGGTACAGCTGCAGCCCGTTCAGCGCGTTCTTCAGTTGCACGGGATCGCGCTCGGCGCGCACGCGCTCGGTGAGCTGCAGCCAGCGCGGCCACAATGCGGCACCACCGAGCCGCCACACCAGCGACGGCACGAGCGGCAGGTGGAAGAACGCGATATACCACGACTTCAGGCTCTGCTTGAGCCGCATCTTCGCGCGGAACACGTGATCGAGGCACGGGCCCGAGATCGACGTGTACGACGCGATCCGGCCGCGGAACGCGGGGTCGGTCACGGCCTCCCAGCACTGGATCGACCCCCAGTCGTGGCCGACGAGGTGGAACGGCCGGCCGCCGCAGGTTGCGTCGGCCACCGCCTTCAGGTCGGCGGCGAGCCGTTCGAGCGTGTAGTCGGCGCGGCGGCGCGGCGCATCGGAGGCACCGGCGCCGCGCACGTCGTACGCGATCACGCGGTAGCGCTTCGCGAGCCGCGCCCGGATCGGCGCCCACACGGCCGCCGAATCGGGGTAGCCGTGCACGAGGATCAGCGGCGGGGCGCGACGCGACCCGCTTACGTAGACGGCGAGTTTCACGTCGCCGGACTGGACGGTCAGCATCTCGTGGGCGCGCGCCATGGCGTCATGCCTGCGGAACCGGGTGCAGCGGCACGCGGCGCGGGGCGGCTTGCGCGGCGTAGCGCGCGTTGGTCGCGTCGATGTTCTCGAGCAGCGTGTCGAGCCCCTGCAGGTACTGGTGGTTGTCGTGGTCCCACGGGTGGAAGCCCGGGCGGAAGTAGTCGAGCCATTCGCGCGCGATGCTCGGGAACACGCCGTGCTTCGGGCTGTACAGGTACTTCACGAGGCGCCACATGCCGCCGAACTTGCCGTGCTCGCGACGGTGCGCGCGCATCAGGCGCACGTGGAAGTCGAACACGATCGTCCAGAAGAACACGGTCGTCGTCAGCATCGTGCCCGTGCGCAGCAGGTAGCTGCCGAGGCCCGGCTTCATCACGGTCGTCCATACGTCGTAGGACACCGCCTTGTGCTCGGTTTCCTCCATCGCATGCCACATCCACATCTGCTGGTAGCCCTCGACCGAGCCGTCGATGCGGTGCTCGTGGCCCGACAGCAGCTGGTTCGCGAGGATCGCCGTGTAGTGCTCGAGCGCAATCGTGATCGCGAGCTGCATCGAATGCGGCAGCACCTTCTTGAACCAGCCGAGGATCGTCCACAGGCGCTTGTCGAGCTTGTGCGCGGGCAGGCCGGACGACTGCAGCAGGTCGTTGTATTCGATGTGCTCGCGCGTGTGCATCGCTTCCTGTCCGATGAAGCCGAGCACCTGCTTCTTCAGCTCGGGATCCTCGATCTGGTCGCGATAGTTGCGCACCGAATCCATGAAGAAGCGTTCGCCGGCCGGAAACAGCAGCGACAGCGCGTTCATGAAGTGCGTGACCGGTACGCCCTGCACGTGCCAGTCGCGCGCGCGTTCGGGGGGCAGCGCGAAACGGATGTCGCGCCGCACGGGCATCATGTTCGGGGTCGTCATGATTGTTCTCCTCCCTGGTTGCCTGCATTGTTGTAGGTGGCGTGCAGCGGCGCGGGCGCCTGCGCGCCGCGCGCGGCGCG
>NZ_JAAGPE010000563.1:0-2914 GCF_017104605.1 Burkholderia sp. Ac-20384
GACTGGATCGAAGGCTATTACAATCGACAGCGCATGCACACGTCGATCGACTACTGCACTCCCGTCGAATACGAAACCGTACGCGCTGCTGCATGACATGCTGTACGTGAAAACGAGGCAGGGTCAGCCCCTTGCCACCCGCTCCTGCAAGCCGATGGCGAGGGGCCATACCCTCATCTCCTACGCCGCTTGCTGCGGCACACTGAAGTCCGAAACCCAAAGCTGATTCGGCCGGTCAGCCTTAAACTGCCGGTTGACCCGGTCCAGCGGACGCGGCGCACTCGTGTCGGAAGTCGTCGTGCGCAGCCGCCTGCCGCGAACTGCGCCTCGCAAGCCCTGCAGTTTCATCAACCGCCCGACCGTGCAGCGTGCGACCACGATGCCTTCCCGGTTCATCTGCTTCCAGACCTTCGGCACGCCATAGACCTGCATGTTGGCCTGCCAGACACGCTTGATCTCCGGTTGCAGAACGGCATCGCGTTTGGCGCGGGCGCAGCGTTTGGACGGATCGCGAAGCTGCTCAGCATGGCGTCGGTAGCCCGACGGGGCAATCCGCAAAACCTTGCAGATCGGCTCGACCCCGAAGGTGTCACGATGCTGATCGACGAAGGCCTTCAGGACTTGAATCGGCGGTCGAGCTCCGCCTGGGCGAAAAACGCGCTCGCCAGCTTGAGGATCTCGTTGGTCCGGCGCAGTTCCTTAACTTCGCGCTCCAGCGCCTTGATGCGTTCACGCTCGGCTGTACTCACGCCATCGCGTTCCCCTCGGTCGACCTCCTCGCGCTTGACCCAATCCAGCAGCGTCTGGGGCGTACAGCCGATCATCGGCGCAATCGATTCGACCGCCGCCCACATCGACGGATGTTCGCTACGCTGCTCGCGTACCAGGCGTACTGCGCGCTCCCGGACCTCCGGGGAAAACTTGCTTGGCTTCTTGTTCATGGCTCCATTCTCTCAAGAGTCGGAGCCTCCACAAAACTCGGGGCGGTTCACTCGCCAACGATCCGCGACACCTCATCCGGCGTCAACGTCTCGCGCTCCCACGGTTCCAGTTGGATCATCGCTCAAAATGCGAAGAAACGTACCAAAGACGAAACGACCGCATCGCGCTTTTGAAACACTCTGTTACATTCCTTTCGGAAACATTTGACTGCGGACCTCCCGATACCGATTGCATACGTCATCGACCACCGCCGAAGACCCAGAATCCTCAAAGTGATTCGCGCTCCAACAATCACCGCCCCAACTGCTTCGCATTCCTGTACCACACCTCGCATCGACGGCGTGCTCCACGCCGCTTGCTTCCAAACTTTGCCATCCCTCCTCAACCGAGTGTCCCAAATGGCAGATCCTTTCAATATTCGCGGGTTTGGCCCCGTGCCGAATTATCCAGAATCCGCTCCCACGGCGCCTCAATCCGCCAGCCATCCACAGCCCGCCACTCGCGCTCCAAGCCAGGCTGCACTCAACCAGTTCGGCAATCTCGGTACGGTGCGCCGGCCTGCAACCAATCCGCCCCCGGCTGTTCTCCTGCGCGAGATGATCAACCCAGAATCGACCCAGTGGCTAGCTAAGTATGCTCGAGGTGACAATCAAAACGAGCGCATGGCCGCGCTCGCTATGCGGAACGCCATAAACTATGATCGGCTAGAATTTGCCGGCGAAGGAGTCCCTCCGGGGACCACTGCATATACAGCCAACCTATCTACTCGGCAAGGTGACTCTGTCGTAGTCATAGGCAACTTCGCACGGAGTGAAAACGGCCAATTCGGTGTGGTGAACGCTTCTCTGATTGACACGTCAGCGCGCCATCCGGGAATTTTTCTTGCCGCACCGCTCGATACGACCACCGCTCAAAACTTCTCCGTCGAGGCCGGACCCAGCGCCCCGAATACTCAACCATTCGCCCACGCAACAGTGCATCCCGGCACCTTCGCGCCGGCCGGTTTTCATGCTCCGTTGCCAACGGATCAACCAGCGTTACCGATTGCCTCCGGTAGCCAACACCCTCAGCCTGGCTTCGGCGCGCATCCCTTCATGTCCGGGGCCGCAAGTGCCGCACCTTTTTCCTCTTACGGCGAACCGTCTGGATCATCAGCCCAGCCGCAGGACTTCGCCACTCCGTCCTCCAGGCAACACGTCGCTCAACGTCCGGTCCGCGACTCTCCGCAACCCATCGCTTCGTCCAGCCGAAACACCTTGCCACTCGCCGGCCCAAGCGCTGGCCAATCCGAAGCAACTTTTGCTTCCACCACCGCGGCGTCACAACAACTGACAGGAACAGATAGGAGTATTGTCAACACTTTATTCAGCCACATCCGCGAAGAGAATTTCATGGCCCTGTCCCCAGCAGAGAGAGACGATTACGTTAATAATTTCACGCCATCGGCACAGCTATCGATCCGTGGCACCAGCGAGAATTCTGTGCGCGCCTTACGCGCCCAGATTCGAGTTGCGCTCAGGAAAATCGGCCTCCTGCCAAAAGGACAACGTGCTTCGAATGTGTACCGCCTCCAAGATGAAGCTGACACTCTTGCCACGATCACTCACACTCACGGCAAGAAGGCTCTAGGCGGTTTCATGACCGACCTACGGCAACATCGTTCTTCGTTTGGCCAATATAAGCTCACGACACCAAAAGAGCGCCAAGCTCATATCGATAGATATCTGCTAGGCAAGAGCTCCGCCACCAAATCCGCATTGAAACGTGCACTGAGGGAGCTCAAACTATCCGGAACCGAGCAGTAACCTCGATGCGCTCTTCCGCGAAACAGGGTTGCTCGTCAACTGAACCGCACCGGGAATCGTGGAGGCTGGTTGGTTTAAGTTAATGCATGCACGTCAGCAGCATTTCTGAGTGCCCCATAGTAGTTTGCCTCAGCCTCAGCAGGCGGGATATAGCCGAGCGGTTCCAT
>NZ_JAAGPE010000564.1:0-2896 GCF_017104605.1 Burkholderia sp. Ac-20384
TCAGGCCAGCCTCGGCTTCCTTCAAGATGCTGATGATTTGCTCTTCGGTGAATCGCTTTTTCATTGCCGTTCCTCTCTGGAACGGACTCTACACCGTCACCGTACTAAACGCGGGGAGCAGGTCACACGTTCTCTGCCATTCTGTTCTCCATACAGTCAAAAAGTTATCAAACTTCTTGCTGTACGTGGAATCGAGACATGGTCAGGTTCGCATTGGCGATCGCGTTGTACGGCTCATAGCTGTTGGTCACAAACACGGCACCACGGCGAATGCCGGTCCACAGGCCAGCCCAGTGTTGCTTGCCGCACCCAGGCGCGTAGCGGAACAATCGCACCGGTGGCCCGCTGCCGTTCATCTGCGCCCACATAAAGCTTCTCGTCTGCGGCGTTCTTCCCGGTTCCTTGAGCACCTGCACTGTCGCCTCGTCGGCGAAGACGATCCCGCTATCAAGCAAGTGATCGCGTACTCGGCTTGCGGTTCGGACGGCTTCGGCGGCAACGGCGGCCGCGCACTCTCGGCTTGCCCCGCCAACGTGACAGCGCCCGCTAGGAGCATCTGGCTTCGGATTCGCTTGCGATTCTTCGCGTCTGAGACGGGACCGACTGGTCGGCATTTTTAAGATCTGAGACACACAGATCAGCTGGCTTTTTCGGAGAATCAAATGTCTAGGATCAACGGCTTCGGCGGGGTTAGCCATTTACCTAGTCACTCGCCGCAAGGCGAGGCCGGCCGTAGCGCTGTGAGACAACCTCCCCAACGACAGCCCTCCGGTGTGCTTGGGAATGCACCGCCGTTGCCGCCGAGGCCGCAGTCGCAGGGGCAACAAAGCTCTCCCATGCGTATGCCGTTACTGTCGAAGCCGCAGGGGCAACAAAGCCCTCCGGTACCGCCGAGGCCGCCCAAACCGCAAGCCGAGACTGCACGGCCGCCGTTGCCACCGAAGCCGTCCGCGCTGCAAGCCGAGACTGCACGGCCGCCGTTGCCACCGAAGCCGTCCGCGCTGCAAGCCGAGACTGCACGGCCGCCGTTGCCACCGAAGCCGTCCACGCTGCAAGCCGAGAGTGCACCGCCGCCGTTGCCACCGAAGCCGTCCGCGCTGCAAGCCGAGACTGCACGGCCGCCGTTGCCACCGAAGCCGCCCAAACAGTTGGGAACTCAGTTTTCTCAGTTTCGTCAACAGGCGGCGATCCCAGCGGGATATTCCCGATCACCGATGACGCGTCCGAACGCTTCCCTGCCGTCACCGTTAGGGGGTAATTCCAGCCCGCCGATGATGACGCATCACAACACTTCGTTGCCGCCGCTGCCCGCAAGCTATGACAGGTACAGACATCCAGAGGGGCAGGGGCCAGCAGTAATTCCCGACTCGCTGCGTCCAGGCAAGCTACCGACGCAAGCGGTCTATTCGAGGCCGACATCGTATAGCGATACTCGCTTTGTGTATTCCTCAAACCCGTCGACGCTCTCGCTTAACGACTCCTCGCACAGTGGCATGTCATCGCCATCGAGCAGTGTGTCGAGTTTCGATAGCGGCAAGCCGACACCCCTGACTCAACGTCCAACAAGGCTTGCCGGGTTTGCGCAAGCGCCGATGAACCAGGTCGGTTCCCATGGCGTCGCATCAACGTCCGTCGCAGCAGCGTCGCAGCAACCCAAGGCCGAAACGAGTGAGATACGTGACGAATTCAAGTTCGGTAGGGAAATCGGGAAAATGAAGCTACAGTTGACCGAAATGTACAAGACGAAAAAGGGATTCATGAGTCGTCTGTCCGGTGCGGACAAGGACCACAATACCCGCATCAATCAGTGCTTGACGGTACTCGACAAGCATATGGTTGGAAACAGGAACTTCATCATCCACATCGACGGAAAACCTGCGGGCATGATGTCGTTGTCCGTGCCGCCAGATGGCACCCCTGGCGACAGCGGCGTCAAAATCCACGGACTCATGTCGCTTCCCGGTACGAAAGGTGTGGGTAGAAGAGCCATCGAGCAAGCAGTGCAGGTTTCAATACACGAGGGTCGCCGAGGCCGGGTTGACCTAGAGTTCCTTGAGTTCTCCAACTCGCACGATGTCTATAAAGGCTTCGGATTCGTCAGGAATGGAGCCTGGGACAGCAATAGTATGTATCTTTCAGTTGATGATGCGGAGAAGTTCCTGAAGAATTCCGCTGGAAAATCACCTGTCTTCTTGTCGGCTCAAGCTAAGCCGCTGCGCGGCGCCTAAAACCGTCGGCATGCGAAGGGATGCGCTTACCTTGTTCATAGCCCTGACGCGGATCGATTTGCCCAGTGCGCGCGCGGGGTAACCACGGACTGCTCATCGAGCCGCGACAACGTCTCGCGTTCGTCGCGTGCGAAGCCAACGACACGCTGCTCGTGCTGGATTGCGCACGATGCAGCTCGTCCGGTCGGTCGACGTCGGCAGCGATCCGGACGAGCTTGCGTTCGATCCCGCACCGGGCACGCTCTATGTTGCGGGCGAGGTGGGCATCGTGTCGATGTTTCGCATGGGCGGTGCGGCGGTGACGAAGCTCGGCGATGGCCCGGGAGCGGGCCGGCCGGTCATGGCGCAACTGATTGGCCTGATCCACACGTACCCGATCGATCACCTCGCGCCCGTACTTGGCCACGACGTGGAACAGGTCGTAGACCACCTCGGCCTGCGGACACTGCGCCTTGATTTCCAACTCGTAGGCCGTGGTCATGTCGATCGCGACTGCTTCGATGCGCTCGGCGACACCCTCAGGAAGCTGCTCGAAGAAGGTGCGGGCCGTCTCGCGTGAGCGCCCCGATCCAATCCAGAGCACCTGCCGGCCGATCGGATCGACCACCACCGTGGCATACCGATGGCCTTTATGGAGTGCAAACTCGTCCATCGCCAAATAGCGGATC
>NZ_JAAGPE010000565.1:0-2561 GCF_017104605.1 Burkholderia sp. Ac-20384
CCGAGCGGCCTCATAGCTCACTCGGCTATCTGACGCCGGTGCAGTTCGCCTTGGCGCACGATGCAAAGCAGCAGTTTTTAACCTTGGACTCTAACTGCAGTCCGGACTAAAACCGGGGGCAGGTCATCACGGAAAAACGTGGCCGTAAATTCGCCTGATGGGTCATAGACGATAGCGCGCTTTCCATTGGCCCGCACCTGCTCCATCAAGCCGAAAAACTGCTGAGATTTCCCCGTTCCCTGTGCGCCGGCAAAAAGCGTGTTGAGAACTTCCGCCTTCTTGCGCATCGGCACACCGGCGATCCGATAAGGGCTGGCGTCGTCGCGCGCCTCCAGTTCCTTGACGAGTGCTTTCGGTTTGACGAGCTTTGCACCGCGAACCTGCCTGTCAGTCAGTTTCCCACGCCCGTATTCCATCCAGAACAGGACGGTGAGAAATGTCACCGCAATGGCTGTGAGAACGGCGTAAAGGGCAGCATTGCGCACGTAGACGAAAAACTCGTCGGCGGCGTCTTCGGTAAACGAGAGCGCGGCGGCCGGCGGCAGTTCGGTGTCGTCGTTGCCAAGATGGAACGATACGTTTGGATTGGCCATGGGCACGACGGTGAGGATTTCAGCCTCGAGGTGCTTGACGGTCAGATAGCGTGTGTGCGCCGACGTGATGAAGTAGAGGTAAGCGGCACCGGCGATGGCACCGACGAGAATCGACGCGATAACCACGGCGACGATCGCGCTGGTGAGCAGTTTGGCTTGCTGCCACCAAAGCGCAGTCCCACGGGAGAAAGTCGCGATGCCACTGGGCGAGCGTTGATCAGCCATGGCTGCCTCCCATCAGTTTCTTGGTGGCAGCCTCGGCCCGATCTTGAGCCTGGTGAAAGAGTTGAACGTTTCGATCGCTGATGATCGTCGTCAGAACCTCTCGGCAGAGAAAGACCGCGCGGACGAGATCGGGAGGCAGTTCGCCGGCAGAGATTCCGCCGGCGCCCGGCGATCCGCTTTTCGATGTTTGCGCGGGATCTGGCATGACGGCCAGCAGCGCGTTGAGCCGCTTTTCGAGTTGTTCGACGTTGTCGTTGACGATTCCGCGAACGAGGATTTGGCGAAGAAAATCGGCAACAGGAATCCCAGCCTCGTTCGCTTTTCTGCGATAAAACTGGTCGGTGGGTCTGTCGAACCGAATGGTAATACGGTCGGATTTGCCTTTGCTGGCGTGACTGGAACGTGGCATGTGCGCCTCAGCATACACATCACCCCATTTTTCCCCGACCGGCCTTCTTAAAGAGGCCGGCTAATCAAATAGTTAGGACATTATAGCTGACGAAAATGGTTTGCGGTGTCTGCCGTGTTCCGTTCGAGATGCACGTTGCAATCGCTCCAAATTCCTCTTTTACATTCAATTATTTATAGCGTTTTTTTCGATTCGGTGTCTGCCATTTCGGAGTCCGACATTTAAATCTAGCTGGCCATTCTCGGCACCAATCGGCACGGTTTTCTGCGAATTTGCGGGGGCACGCGACGTTTGGCTGCCACGTTACGCCCTTATCCAACAAGACGCTCAGCGATTCGATGCGTTTTTCGGTGTCAGCGCAAATGCGTCCCGGTGTCTGCCAGCGTAGAGCCTTGCGCAGCAAGGCTCTACGCACCCGCAACGGAGTTGCGTGGTGTGTGACCGTCTGGTCGGGGGGTGGGGCTTGCCCCACGGGTCGCCCCCCGAACGGACGGTATCTGGATGGTGATGCCCGGACAGGTCCGGGTAGCACCGGTTTTTCAGCAGGCGTCGCGATCAGCATCGCAGCCGGCAAGAGCGAGGATCTCGTCACCATGAGACGTTCGCCAGATTGGAGCACCGAGAAAATTTTGAGGAACGGTAGAGATCGAGCCATCGATACGAGAAAGAGAAACGCAGGCGAGCGTCGATCCGTTCAGCACGGGAAAAAACGGAAAAGAGAGGTGGAACGGAGGCAGGGAGCGGACAGGGAGAAATTCGGAGCGGAGGCGGTGGTTATGCCACGCAGGTTTTCCACATATCCACGGGTCCGGACCGAAGCCGCGATGCATGTACATCGCAAGAGCGTCGGCCGCGCGCCGTTTTCCACAACGGTGTTGGTTGTGGGAAACGGGAGAAGCGCGGGGACCGGTGGGTATGTGGAAAACCTGCCGGCGTGCGCGGAATTCGGCCGAGGAAAGATGGGGGCGGGCGATCACCAGAGAGAAAACGCTGTGAGGGAAGGGCGGCGTTGCGGTTCACGGCGGTCGCGACTGGGCGGCTGCCGGGCAGATGCAGCGCAATGCGCGCATTGCGCTCTGGATGGTTGGTCCGCGCGGGGCGACGGTCGCGCAAGGGCGCGAGTGGCGCCCCGCGCGGTACCTGCCCGGAAGACGCGGGGTCGGTAGTTCGGAGCCAGGGCGGGTCAGATCGGCGGGCGCGACGGTGGCGACCGCCGCGCGTGAGTAGCGCAATGCGTGCATTGCGCTCTGGATGGTTGGTCCGGGCGGGGCGACGGCCGCGCCAGGGCGCGGATGGCGGCCCGCCCGGTGCCGACGCGGAAATCGCGGGGTCGG
>NZ_JAAGPE010000566.1:0-2388 GCF_017104605.1 Burkholderia sp. Ac-20384
TCGACGCACGAGATGCAGCAGCATGTCGAGCCCCGCCGCCGATCCGGCCGATGTGATCACCTGCCCTTCGTCGACATAAAGCGCATCGGGATTCACGCGCAGCGCCGGATAGCGTGCCTGCAGTTTCTCCGCATAGCGCCAGTGGGTCGTCACCGTGAGGCCGTCGAGCACGCCGGCCGCGGCCAGCACGAACACGCCCGAGCAGATCGAGCAAAGCCGCGCGCCACGGCGATGCGCGGCCCGCAGCTTCTTCAGCAACGGTTCCGGCGGCAGTTCGTCCGGATCGCGCCAGCCGGGAATCACGATGGTGTCCGCGCGATCGAGTGTCGCGAGCCGATACGGCGCGGCGACCGTGATGCCGCCCGCCGCGCGCACGGGCCCCGGCTCGCTCGCGCAGACGGCGAAGCGATACCAGTCGACTCCGAGCTCGGGGCGTTCGAGGGCGAACAGTTCGACCACGCAGCCGAATTCGAACGTGCAGAGGCGATCGTAGGCGAGCGCGACGACGAGATGATTGTGCATGGCGCGATGTTACCGGAACTTGTCGATCGCGCCACTGCCGCGAAACGCGCCGAACCGCGATACTGCCCCTCATTCCACCGCGTTCTGCGCAACCTTCAGGAGAACTTGTCCATGTCCTGCGTCACCGACGTGCCCGCCGCCGACAGCCCCGCCGCCTTTGCGCATTTCGAGGCGTCGCTGCGATTCGAGACCGATTGCTGGGACGTGCACGACGCGCTCGCATCGGGTGCGCCCGATTTCGTACTGCTCGACGTGCGCGGCCCCGACCAATTCGCCGCCGGCCACGTACCCGGCGCGCGCAACCTGCCGCGCCGCAAGATCATCGAGAGCAAGCTCGCCGGCTATCCGGCCGGCACGCTGTTCGTCGTCTATTGCGCGGGGCCGCACTGCAACGGCGCCGCGCGCGCGGCGATCCAGCTCGCGCGTCTCGGCCGGCCGGTCAAGCTGATGATCGGCGGCGTGACGGGCTGGCTCGACGAGGGTTTCGCGTTGAGCAACGAAGTGCAGCCGGCGAACGCCGAAGCCGACTGATCGTCATTAAAAACGCAACAATCAATTGCCTGTCCACGCCCTGCACGCAAACGAAAAAAGCGCGACAATCAGTCCCATTGCAGTTCGGATGGAGCAGCAACATGCAGAACGCAGTCCTGATTCAAGTGGCCGGTTCGGTGGCCGCGATCGCGATCTATTTTCTGCCGGCGGTCATTGCCGACCGGCGTGGCCGGCACGACAAGCTGACGGTCGCGATGTTCAACGCGCTGTTCGGGTGGACCGGCATCGGCTGGCTGATGACGCTGTACTGGGCCTGCCAGCCGAACCCGCGCACCGATGTCGCGCAGACGATCCTCGCGAAGCGCCGCGGTATCAGCATGCGGACCTTCTCGACCGGTCTCGTCGAACGCGTGCAACGCCGCGTCGCCGCCCAGGAGCAATGGGCGGAGAAGCAAGGCTGCCGTTAAGTCCCTCTTTCCCCTTCACCGTGCCGCGTCGAACTTCGGCATCCTGACGTTGGTCGACGCGCGGTAGTCCCACGCCAGCCCGTCGTGCGGTGCCACACCGCCCGCACGCAGCCACGCCCCGAACGCCCCCGCCGTCACCGCCCGCGCGATCCGCTCGCCCGGGCAACCATGCGGCCCCGTGCCGAAGCCGAAGTTCGGCCCGGCCGCGCGGCCAGGCATGAACCGGTGCGGATCGCGATGCACGGCCGGGTCGCGGTTCGCGGCGGCAAGCACGACGAGAATCGCGTCGCCGGCTTCGACGGTCACGCCTTCGATCGTCGTGCGCGATGCGACGAAGCGGCGCGTGTTCTGCACCGGTGAATCGAAGCGCCCGACTTCGGCAACGAATGCGTCGAGCGCGGCATCGTCCGGAACCACGCGCGCAGCGCTCGCGCCCGCGTCCCCGCTCCACGCCACCAGCGTATTGCCGAGCCACGCGGCAGTCGCCTCGCAGGTCTGCGACAACAGCCCGACGAGATTCGCGACCAGCCCGCCGCTCGCCTGCCAGCCCGATGCGCGGGCCGCCTGCTGCACCGCGGCGACGAGCGTGCCGTCATGCGCATGCAACTGCGCGACGCGCGCCGTCATCCGGTCGAGCAGCTGCCGCGCGGCGGCGCTCGCGCGGGCCAGTGCCACGGCATCCGACAGCGGCGACAGCGCGGCGACAAAATCGACGACCTGGGCCGCGATATCGTCGAGCTGCGTCTCGTCGAAGCCGAGCAGATCGGCAACCGCGCAAACGGGCACCGTCATGCACCATGCGTTCAGCGCGCCGGCATCGTCCGGCGTCGGCAAGCGCCGCGCAGCAAGCTGCGTGGCACGGTCGCGCAACGCGGCCGTGTCGATCGGCGCGAACGCCGTGCGCAGC
>NZ_JAAGPE010000567.1:0-2418 GCF_017104605.1 Burkholderia sp. Ac-20384
TGAGCGCGGCGGCGATGCCGGTGGGCCAGGTGCGTGCGCGGCGGGCTTCGGCGGCCAGCGAGGCTTCGCAGGCCGTGCAGGCGACGCGCGACGCGGACGCGGACGCGACGGCATTGCCGCCTGACGGGGCGGGCGCGGTGCGTGCAGGGGCAGCGTGTTCGATCGTCGACATCGCGTCACCCCAGCACGTTCGCATAGACCTGCTGCGCGAAACGCTGCGGGTCGGTGCTCTTCTTCAGCACGCTGATGCGGCGGAAGTCGTCCGCGTAGAACGCGATTTCCTGCTGGAGGTCGACGTTGGTCGGGTGGTGGTTGTAGGTGAGCGTCGCGTAGAGCTTGCGCAGATCCTCGGGGCTGATCTTCGGCGAATACTTCGCGAACACCTTCGCGGCTTCGTTCGGGTTGTCGTGCGTGAACTCGGTGGCCTGCACGATCGAGCGCGCGAGTGCGGCGGCCGACGGCCGGTCGTTGCGCACGAGGTCGCCGCGCGCGCCGATCACGCAGCACACCTTGCGCGCGTATTCGCCGGACAGGTTCGTCGCCAGTTCGGTGTACGCACCGTTGCTGCGCTTCTCGAGCAGATAGAGATTCGGGTCGCCGTCGGCGATCGCGTGGATCTCGCCCTTGTCGACCGCCACGCCGAGCAGGTCGGCCGGATACTGCCGCCACGTGATGTCGCGCTCGGGATCGATCCCGTTCTTCGCGAGCAGGATCGAGAAGAAATGCTTGCCGGGCGCAGCCAGATCGCTGACGCCGACCGTCTTGCCCTTCAGCGCCTGCAGCGTCGTGACGCCCGCCGCCTTCGCGCCGAGCAGCCGCACGCAGCCGCCATGCGAGCTGCCGATGATCTTCACGTCGAAACCGGCTTCGAGCGGCTTCAGCCAGCGGTGGATCATCCCGACCGCCGCATCGGCCTTGCCGGTCGCAATCGATTCGAGCAACTGGTCGGTCGAGCCGCTGTAGTTGATCAGCTCGACCTTCAGGCCGTTCTTTTCGAAGAAGCCGCGTTCCTGCGCGACGACGATCGGCGTCAGGCAGAACGCGTTCTGGTTCCATGCGAACGTGAGCTTCTTCAGCGGCGGCGCGGACCAGGCCTTGCGGCCCAGCGTGATCGCGGGCGCGGCGAGCGCGACGGCGCCGGCGGCGCGCAGCAGCTTGCGGCGTTTGTCGTCATGCGCGTCGGCGGGCGCGGGTGCGGTGGTTCGGGTCATGTGGTCTGGTCTCCGGTCGTGCGGAAAGGCGCTCAGTCGAGCAGGTCGGGTTCGTCGGCGACGACGCGCGCGAACAGGCTGTCGAATGCATGCAGCGCACCCTCGGGGCCGCCGATCTGGCCGTGCGTGTGGTGCGCGGTCGCGTGATCGATCGGTTGCGGCGTGCCGGCCGCCTCGGCCAGCAACTGCGTGTGCGCGGCGTTGTCGAGCGCGATGTACCACCATGCGGCGGCCTCGACCGTCGGGCCGGCGGTCAGGATCCCGTGGTTTTTCAGGATCACGCCCTTGTGCGTGGTGCCGTCCGGCTTTACTAGCGCGTCCGCGATCCGCGCGCCTTCGCTCGTGTCGACGACCATCCCCGTGAAGTCGTCGAACAATGCGTGGTCTTCATAGAACACGCAGGCGTCCTGCGTGAGCGGATCGAGCGGGCGGCCGAGCGTCGACCACGCCTTGCCGTACGTCGAATGCGTATGTGCGGCGGCGACGATGTGCGGATGCGCTTCGTGAATCGCCGCATGGATCGCGAACGCGGCCTTGTTCAGCGGCCGCGTGCCGATCGCGGTTTCGCCGCGTGCGTTGACGAGCAGCAGGTCGGACACCTTGATCTGCGAGAAATGCACGCCGAGCGGATTCACCCAGAAGTGGTCGGGGAGTTCGGGGTCGCGTGCGGTGATGTGGCCGGCGAGCCCCTGCGCGAAGCCGAAGCGTGCGAACAGGCGGAATGCGGCCGCGAGCCGTTCCTGACGGTGACGGCGCTCGGCGGCGACGTCGATGCGCGGTGCCGGCGGATCGAACCAGAAATGCTGGCGTGGTGCGTCGGCGAGGGCGAGGCCCGATGCGGTACGGACGGGCGAGGAAAGGACGGCGGACATGATGGCGTAGGGCTCCGTATGGCTCCGTTGGGCTCAGGCCGCGCGGCGTGCCGCGTCGCGGGCGGCGACGGCGCTGCGCACGCGCGGAATCAGTTCGCGGCCGTAGTCGATCGCATCCTCCAGCGGATCGAAGCCGCGGATCAGGAACGTCGTCACGCCGAGGTCGTAGTAGTCGAGCAGTGCGTCGGCGACCTGTTCGGGCGTGCCGACGAGCGCCGTCGAATTCGAGCGGGCGCCGGTGAGCTTCGCGATCTCGGTCCACAGCCGCTTGTCGACGCGCGAGCCGCGATCGGCCGCGGCGAGCAGGCGGCGCGCGCCTTCGCTCTGCTGCGGGC
>NZ_JAAGPE010000568.1:0-2437 GCF_017104605.1 Burkholderia sp. Ac-20384
TCTGCGTCACTCTCGTGATGCCTCGATATCGTTCACTGTTTTTTTTTTTTAATGACACGGCGACACCCAGAATCTACACAGTATCTTACACTCTTCCCCTACCCGACGCGCTCCCGATCGCGCGTGCCGCCGAAGCGGCCGAGCAGCGCACCGGACAGCGCGGTGCCGATGCCGGCCGCGAAGAACGTGACGACGAGCGTGCGCGCAACCAGCGAGCCGTCCGGGTCGACGTCGGACAGCATCCCGGTGAGGAACGGCACGATCACGAAGAACGCGCTGTTCAGCACGAACTGGCTCAGGAAGTACGCGCTGCCGCTGCGCGCGCTGAAGAACCATTCGATCGACGCGATCATCGCGAGCTGCGCGGCCCAGATCAGCGCGAGGCGGTGCTTGTGGCTGGCCGGATGCGACGGAATCGCCGCGCCGACGAAGCCGAGCAGCGACGACACCGACAGCAGTACGCCGATCGTCGTCGGCGACAGCCCGGCACGTTCGCCGACGAAGCCGGCGATCGCCCATTGCGATGCCTGCACGCCGTAGACGAGCGCGGTCACGACCCAGATCGCGATCACCGGCCGCCACGGCAGCGTGCCGGCGCGCACGTGGGTTTGCGCGGGGGCGCTCGCGAACGCGTCGATGCCGCGGATCGCGGGCGCCAGCACGGCGACGACGGCCGCCAGCAGCGCGAACACCCAGTGCCCGAGCCACGCGGCCGGCAATGCGGAGATCAACACGAGGATGCCGCCGTTGATGATGCCCGCGAGCAGGTTGATTTGCCCCCACAGGCGGTCGGTCGACGCGCGCTGCGACACGCCGGACGCGACGACGACGAACAGCATCCCCTCGAACAGCCCCGTCATCCCGCGTGCGAGCGCCGCGGACACGATCCCGGGTGCGACCGCGCTGAGCGCCTGCCCGGCGATCGTGCCGACCAGGCCGGCCAGCGTGAACGGCCGCGCGGCGCGCGCGATCCGGTGCGACAGCAGCGCGCAACTGATCGCGATGCCGAGGATCTCGGCGCTGACGAGCGCGGTCGCGGTGCCTTCGTCGAGCCGGAAGCGCGTCATCACGGCCGCGACGAGGAACGGCGACAGGATCAGGCCGTTGGTGGCCGCCGCGAACGCGAGTGCGAGACGGACGACGGCGCGGGTCGACGGATCGGGGCGCGACTGCGCAGCGGCATGCAGCGTGGCGGTGCTCATGAGGCCTCCTGGTTGGATCGCGGCCGATCTTGTGCGATGCCGGCCGTTTCGTGCATCGGGTGTGTCCCTCGGCGGGCCGGCGTGGCACGCGCGGTTGCGGCTGCGCTCGTACTTGCGCTTGCGTGTTGCGGCAGGCCGAACAGCGTGCGCAGGTACGGCGTCAGGAAGCGGCCATGCGGGTCCATCCGCTCACGCAGCGCGAGGAAATCGTCCCAGTGCGGGTAGCACGCCGCCAGCTCGGCGGCCTTCATCGCATGCACCTTGCCCCAGTGCGGCCGCCCGCCATGATTGCGGCAGATCGCCTGCACGCCCGAGAAGTACGCGTCGAACGGCATCCCGCGATACTGGTGCACCGAGATGCGCACGCTGTCGCGCCCGTAGTCGGGGCTGAGCCAGATGTCATCGCCGCGTACCCAGCGGTATTCGAGCGGGAACATCAGCGGGAAGCTGCGGCGCGCGATGAACGCGCGGATCTCGCGCAGCGCGTCGGCGCCGCGCTCGGCCGGCACCGACCATTCCATTTCGTTGAAGCGCACGCGGCGCACCGTCGACAGCATCGCGTAGCTCGCATCCACGTGCCGGCCGGCCGACACGGTCGACGCGCACAGCCGGCTCAGCGCCGGGCACAGCGACGGCACGCGTTTGCCGAGCCCGCACAGCGCGCCGAACACCGTGTTCTCGAGGAACGATTCGGATGCGCGGCTTGCCCAGTGCACCGAGTCGGCCGGCTCGTCGGTCATGTCCCACGCCTTGGTCAGCACGGTGTCCGTATGCGGGAACCAGTAGAACTCGAACGAGCGGTGCTTCGCGATCAGTGCGTCCGCTTGCGCGAGGCAGTCGTCGAGGTTCATCCCGCCGCGCTCGAGGCGCAGCTTGAACGCGGGCACGAGGCGCAGGCCGATTTCGGTCAGCACGCCGAGCGCGCCGAGCCCGATCCGGCCGCCGGCGAACAGCTCGGGATGCGTGTCGGCGCTCGCGCGGATCTCGCTGCCGTCCGCGCACATGAAGGTCAGGCTGTCGATCTGCGTCGACAGGTTGCCGAGCGTGATGCCGGTGCCGTGCGTGCCGGTGCTGGTCGCGCCGGCGATCGACTGCACGTTGATGTCGCCAAGGTTCTCCATCGCGAGGCCGTGCGCGGCGAGCGCCGGGCCCAGCGCCCACAGCCGCGTGCCGGCATGCACGCGTGCGACGCGCCGGTCGCGGTCGACGTCGATCACGCCCTGCATCCCGTCGAG
>NZ_JAAGPE010000569.1:0-2201 GCF_017104605.1 Burkholderia sp. Ac-20384
TCCGCGACTGACGTGCGGCGGCCGCTGCCCGGCACGCGGCTGTTTTCGGGGATCGATGGCACATCGGTGCTCGACGTCGACGCAGGTCTCGACAAGCTTGCGCGGCAGATCGCGGAGCCGGTCGAGTGGGCGGCCTGTCTTGCCGCCTGCGTGGAGGCCGGTGCGACCGCGTTCCTCGAGCTCGGTCCCGGCCGTGCGCTGGCGGAGATGGCTGGCGGTGCCTATCCGGCGCTGCCGGCGCGCAGCCTCGCGGATTTCCGTTCCGTCGATGGCGTGGCGAGCTGGCTCGCACGCGTCGCGGCGGGCTGATCGACAGCGTGAAAAGCAGGCTGTAACCCGTTCGCCGGGCACCGGTTTTGCGCTGTGTGTTGCGCCGGCGCAGCAGCATCGCAGCCGGTGCTTGCCACGCGAATTGGCGTCGCTACAATGGCGCCCGCCATGAGACCAGCCGCCTTCCTTCTCGCCGCGCTTTGCTGCGCGGCGAGCGCCCACGCCAGCCAGATTCCGTCCGATGCCGCATCGGTCGGCACATACTTTTCGTATGACAATGCAGCGGCCGACGCGACCGTCGACCTGATCGGCCAGGCCCAGCGCCGCGTGCTGCTGGCAGGCTATGCGCACGTGCCGCCGGCGGTCGCGAGCGCACTGCGCGCAGCCCGTGCGCGCGGGATCGAGGTGCGTGTCGTGCTCGTGCGTTCGCCGCGCGCGGGCAGATACAGCGGCGCGGGCTATCTGAAATCCTCGGGTATCGACGTGGCGATCGATTCGCGGCACGGCGATCCCGCGCCGCGCTTCGTGATCGTCGACGACAGCGTCGCACTGACGACGCTGTCCGAAGGCGCAGCCGCGCATGCGGAAACGGTGAACGTGTTCCAGCGCGCGCCCGAGCTTGCGCAATCCTATGCGCAGTCGTTCTGGCGGCTGTACCGGCAGGCCGGCGGCCTCTGACCCTTTCCGTCGGCGCCGCGCGCGCCGGTATGACCCTGCTTGCATCGGCGCGACCGATGAACCATGCTCGTTGACAGGCGCCGGCGCGGGTTTCGCGCATCCGGCGCAACGGCAGGGAGCCGATCGTGTTCGAGTGTTTTGCCGATCGCGCCGATGCCGGCCGCCAGCTGGCCGTCGCATTGGGCGATTACGCGGGGCGTAGCGATGTCGTCGTGCTCGCGTTGCCGCGCGGCGGCGTGCCCGTCGCGTATCCGGTCGCTTGTGCGCTGCACGCGCCGCTCGACGTGCTGGTCGTGCGCAAGCTCGGCGTGCCGTACGATCCCGAGCTCGCAATGGGCGCGATCGCGACAGGCGGTGCGATTCATCTGCAGCGTTCGGTGCTCCGCTCGATGAACGTGTCCGGCGAGCAGCTCGCCGACGTAATCGCGCGCGAGACCGCCGAACTGCATCGGCGCGAAGCGCTGTATCGCGGTGCCGCACCGCCGTTGCCGGTCGAAGGGCGCATCGCGATCGTCATCGATGACGGTGTCGCGACCGGCGCATCGATGCGTGTCGCGCTGCAGGCGTTGCGCGAGCGTCATCCGGCGCGGATCATTGCGGCTGCCCCGGTCGCGCCGGCGGGCACGCGCCATGTGTTCGACGATCTGGCCGATGCGTTTGTCACCGTGACGCTGCCGCTGCCGTTCTTCGGGATCAGCCAGTTCTACGCGCGCTTCGAGCAGACGAGCGACGACGAGGTCCGCGCCTTGCTCGACGCGGCAAGGCGCTGATTCGCGATCACGTCCGCCTGGTGCGGTGCGGGCGAGGGCGGCGGGTTTCGGCCCACGCGAACACGCGCTGCAGCATCGGATGGACATCCCCGTGCCAGCGCGCCCCGGTAAACAGCCCGTAGTGATCGCAGTCGTCGATGTCGATGTGGTAGCGCTCGTCGTCGGCGAGGCCGCTGCACAGGTCGAGTGCCGCGTGCGTCTGGCCGGCGCCCGTGACCTTGTCGCATGCGCCTTCGACGGTCAGCAGGGCGACGTCGCGCAACGCCGCCGGCTCGACGCGCTGGCCGCCCACGTCCCACGTGCCGAGCGCAAGGCTCATTCGCTGGAACACGATGTCAACCGTATCGAGGAAATACTCGGCCGGCATGTCGAGCAGCGCCGTGTATTCGAGCAGCGCACGCCGCGCGCCGGCGAGTCCGGTCATGTCGAAGCGCGACGCGGCCAGCGCGTACGCCTCGATCAGCGACAGGAAGCGCTGCGGGT
>NZ_JAAGPE010000570.1:0-2559 GCF_017104605.1 Burkholderia sp. Ac-20384
CTGTTCAACCTCGAGCGCCGCCAGGGCCGCCTGCGCGCGTGGCTGCAGCGCCGCGTGACGCGCGTGCGCGCGGTCGGCGGCAAGGGCGGGGTGAGGATCGTCGTCGCGAGCACGATCGCCGGTGCGATCGCGGCGATCGTCGCGGTGAAGCTGATCGGGCCGCCGGGTTTCCTGCGTCCGCTGATCTACGCCGGGTTGCCGCTGGTCGCGATGCGCGCCAGCTACCGTGCGCTGGTGGAGCGCTTCCGGATCCGCTTTCTCGAAGCGTTCCCCGACGCGATCGACGTGATCGTGCGGGCCGTGCGCGCGGGCATTCCGGTCACGCAGGCGATCAGCATGGTCGGCGACGGCGCGGCCGAGCCGGTGCGCACGACGTTCCGCTCGATGGGCGACAGCCTGCGCGTCGGCGCGGATCTCAAGGACGTGCTGACGCAGGCGGCGGACCGGTTGATGATCGCGGACTTCTCGTTCTTCACCGTCTACCTGCTGCTGCAGCGCGAGACGGGCGGCAGCCTCGGCGAAACGCTCGACGAGCTGTCGAGCATCATCCGCACGCGCCGCGACATCCGCCTGAAGACCCGCGCGCTGACCGCCGAAGGGCGCATCACGACGAACATTATTTCGGCGGTGCCGTTCGTGATGATCGGCGCGCTGTTCCTCGTGAACCGCGACTACGTGATGCTGCTGTTCACGACGCACCCGGGGAACACGATGCTGACGATCGCGGCCGGGTTGCTGACGGTCGGTCTGCTGGTGATCCGCAAGATCTCGAAACTGGATACCGCGCGATGACGATGTCGATACTGGCCGCCCGTGGCCTCGAGTTGCTGTTGTTGCTCGGCTGTGTCGCGGTGGCGCTCGGCACGCCCGGCGGCGGCACCCGCCAGCGGATCGCCGCGCGCGTGCGGCTGGCTGCCGGGCAGCATCCGCCGGCATCGGTGGCGGGGTGGCTGCAGCCGGGTGGCGTCCGCCTGGACCTGACGCGCCGGCTCGCGCAGCTCGGCGAACGGTTGCCGGTGCTCGACCCGATGCAGCGCGTGAAGCTCGGCCTGCAACTGACGCGCGCGGGTTTTCGCGAGCGCCGCACGGTGTCGGTGATGATCGGGATCAAGCTGAGTTGCGGCGTGCTGTTCGCGTGCGGTGCGATCGTGTTCAGCCCGCTGATTCCGCGCTTCGGCGAATACTTCGTGATCCGCGCGCTGGCGATGATCGCCGCGTTCGTGATCGGCGTGATCGTGCCGGAATACGTGCTCGGCGCGATGATCCGGCGGCGGCGGCGCATCATCGCCGCGTGCTTTCCCGATGCACTCGATCTGCTGGTGATCTGCACGATGGCCGGCAACAGTCTCGCGTCGGGCATCCGGCGCGTCGCGCACGAACTGGCGCGCATCTGCCCGCCGCTCGCCGACGAGCTGACCGTGTGCGCGGACGAGCTGACGCTGAGCGGCGATGTGGCCGCGACGCTCGCGCATTTCGCGATGCGTGTCGATTTCACGTCGGCGCGCTCGCTCGCGACGACGCTGACGCAGTCGCAGCGGTTCGGCACGCCGATCACGCAGGCGTTGCGCACGCTGTCGCGCACGGAGCGCACCGAGCAGATCGTCGCGCTCGAGGAACGGGCCGCGAAGCTGGCGCCGAAGATCACGCTGCCGATGATGCTGTTCATCCTGCCGACGGTCTGCCTGATCGCGGCGGGCCCGGCGGCGATTCGCCTGCTCGAGGTATTCAGATGACACGATCCGTCGTACGCGCGTTCGCGCTCGCGGCCGTGCTGCCGATGCTGGCCGGCGGCTGCGGCGCACCGGGCATCCAGACGCGGCCGGTGCTGTCGCACAAGAGCGACGACCCGCAGGCCGAATTGCGCATCGCCGACAGCGCACTCGCCGGCGGCAACGTCGATCTCGCGTCGACGCTGTACGAGAAGGTGCTCGCGAAGCATCCCGATTCGCTCGCGGCGCGCCTGGGGCTCGGCGACGTCAACTACCGCGCGGGCGACCTGGAGCGTGCGCGGATCCTCTACGACGAAGCGCAGCGGCAGGCGCCCGCGGAACTCGGCCCGCGGCTCGGGCTTGCGCGCGTCGCGTTGCGGCAGCGGCGTCTCGACGAAGCCGCGCAGCGCTATCGCGACCTGCTAGCCGCGCAGCCGAACCATCCGCTCGCGGCGGAAGGGCTCGGCACGGTGCTCGACCTGCAGGGACGTCATGCGGATGCGCAGGTCGTGTATCGCGACGCGCTGCGTGCGCACCCGGACGCGCAGGGGCTGCGTGTCGACCTCGGGCTGTCGCTCGTGCTGAGCAACCGGCCGCGCGAGGGCGTGAACGTGCTGCTCGACGTCGCCGGGCTGCCGTCCGCGCCGTGGCAGGCGCGCCAGAATCTCGCGTTCGCGTACGGCGTGCTCGGCAACACCGATTCGGCGAAGAAGCTGCTGTCCGCGGAGTTGCCCGCGTCGGCGGTGGCCGACAACCTGCGTTTCTACCAGGCGGTGCGCGCGCGGCTTGCGTCGCGCGGGGGCGCAGGGGGGGCCGGAAGTGCCGGTAGCGCGCCGCCGCTGTCCGGCGC
>NZ_JAAGPE010000058.1:0-42786 GCF_017104605.1 Burkholderia sp. Ac-20384
TTGCTGCTTCACAAGGAGCCATCCATGCAACTCTCGCAGTTAGGCGGGCATGTCGCCCAGTCCGGTTTCGCCGAACGGCAGAAGCACGCCCAGGCGCTGATGTTCGGCATGGCCGACATCAACGAATATGTTTCCGGCGGCGTCTGCTACGACGCCGCGGCCTATGTCCGGTATCTGCTGCGCAGCGACGCGATGATCGCACCCGGCGCGCTGCTCGACACGATCGGCCAGCACTGGCGGACCCGGTTCAACTTCGAGACCGGCGGTGAATGGGACGGGCGCGCGAGCATTCCGGCGGGCACCGCGGTCGGCTTCTCGCGCGGCGGCATGGTCTTTCATGCCGCGATCGCCGTCGGCGGCAGCCGGATCCGGGCAATCAACGGGGGCCGCCTGGGCAGCGGCTGGATGTATGCGGTCGATCTGGCACGCGTGCTCGAGCCGGACGCGGCTGGCGGCTTTACGTACGACCGCGCAAACATCCGGGTTCACCTGTCGCGCCTGTAGGCAGCCCGGCGTCGCCTGCCGCGCCGGCCGCCATTCGCTCGCCACGCGCCATTCGCCGCGCGCATGGCCGGCCTCCCGCCGTCCGCCGTCCGGCGATTTCCGCATGGCGTCGTGCTGTCCATCGCTGCTATCCTCTCGACCGTGAATGACTATTCGTGGGGCGGTGGCTGCGCATGCTGCGCCGCGGCAATGCACGCGGCTGCAAGCCTGCGTGTGCGCCGAGGTAGCATGGCCGCCTGTCCACGACGATCCATGACCTGTTTCGTGACTGATTTCCTTCCGTCCATGTCCACATGGCCAAGACAACGATGAGCGGCGCACCTGAATCCGCGGCGCCCGGCGACGACGAATCGACCGGCGGCGCGTCGTCCTACCTGGTGCCGGGGCTCGAACGCGGGCTGCGGATCCTCGCCGAATTCTCCGCGCGCGAGCCGGTGCTCGGCGCGCCCGAGCTGTCGAAGCGCATCGGCATTCCGCGCACGACCACGTTCCGCCTGCTGCAGACCCTCGAAGCGCTCGGTTTCCTCGAGCGCGTGAACGGCGACCGCTATTTCCGGCTCGGCGTCGGCGTGCTGCGGCTCGGCTTCGAATACCTGAATTCGCTCGAACTGACCGATCTCGGCGGGCCCGTGCTCGAACGGCTGCGCGATGCGACCGGCCTGTCGACGCATCTGCTGATCCGCGACCAGCGCGACGTCGTGTTCGTCGCGAAGGCGCAGAGCAATACGTCGATGTTCGGTTCGGTGAAGGTGCACGTCGGCACGCGCCTGCCCGCGCATGCGACCGTGCACGGCCACGTGCTGATGGGCGACCTGACGCGCGATGCGCTGCGCCAGCTCTATCCGGAAAAGCGGCTCGAGCAGTTCACCGAGCGCACGCCGGGCACCGTCGACGAACTGTACGAACGCGTGCGCCATTACGCGCGGCTCGGCTACGCGATGAGCGAGGCGGCATTCGAGAGCGGCATTTCGGCAGTCACTGCGCCCGTGCGCGATCATTCGGGCTCGATCGTCGCGGCGATCACCGCGACGGTGCCGCGCTCGGAAATCGGCGAGGCCCGCGAGAAGGAACGGCTCGTCGAAGCCGTGTGCGGCGCGGCGGTCGACCTGTCACAGCGGCTGAACTATCGTCCGCTCGAAAGCGATCCGACCTTCGCGCACGCGCGCCACAAGGTCGCGATGTTCTGAGTGGCCCGATGCGCGGCCGGTGGCCGTGCAAATCCAGTGTGCGAAAGAAAAAAAGCGGCCTGCGGGCCGCTTTTGTCGTTTCAGGCGGCGAACGCCTGACTTCGTTCAGAACGAGTGGTGGATGCCGGTGAGCACGATCACCTGGTTCGCGGTGCTCGACACGCCTGCCGTGAAGAACGCGGCCTGCGCACCGCCCGAACCGTGCTCAACCAGCACGTTCGCATACAGCTGCGTGCGCTTCGACAGCGAATAGATGTCGCCGAGCTCGACCTGCGTCCAGCGGCGGCCGGCCAGCGTCGTGGTCGCCGCGCCGCCCGCGATCGTGTTGAACGCGCTGCTGCGGTAGTTCACACCCGCGTCGTAGCTCTGGAACGTGTCCGAAAAGCCGTTCGACTGCATCTTCGTGCGCGTGTACAGGCCGTGCACGAGGAAGTCGCCGAACTGGTACGACGCACCCGCCCCGATGTTCTCGACCTTGCTCGCGGTATAGCCGTTCGCGGTGTTCTGCCCCTGGAACGACGTGATGCCGGTCGTGCTGATCAGGATCGAGCGGTCGTGCTCGTTCGAGTACACGGCCGACGCCTTGAACGGCCCGTTCGCATAGTTCAGCGCGACGCCGACCGATTTGCCGGTCGAGAAGTTCGTCGTATTGCCGAGCGCCATCGTCGCCGCGGCCGAGAAGCCCGCGAAGGTCGGCGAACGGTACTTGACCGCGTTGTTGTACGGCACGTTGCCGGTCGCGGCGAGCCCGTCGATGTTGCCGGGGTGGAACGCGTACCAGCTCATCGCGAGGTAGGCCGTGCTGAGCGGATCGAGATAGTCGAACGACAGCGGCGTCTGACGGCCGAGCGTCAGCGTGCCGTAGCGTTCCGAGCTGAGGCCGACGAAGGCCGCGCGGTTCCAGATCGTGTTCGCGGTCGCGAACTGGCCATTGTTCGTATAGAAGCCGTTTTCGAGCTGGAAGATCGCCGACAGGCCATTGCCGAGGTCTTCCTTGCCCTTCAGGCCCCACCGATCGGGCTGCGTATTGCCCTGGATCATCGCCCACTTCGCATGGCCACCGACGTTGTTCACGTACGCGATACCCGCATCCATGCTGCCGTACAGCATCACGCTGCTCTGCGCCCACGCGCCCGACACGGCGCCCATTCCGATCACTGCTGCTGCTACCGCGTGCTTGACCATTTGATCTCCTGAATCTCCAACCTGATGAAAACGTGCCGTGGCGGCATGCGCAGGAACGGCCGGCCGTCGCGCGTTTTCGCCATGGGGCGGGCATTCGTATGTTCCATATAAGGAACAATGTGCCTCTGATGGAATGGAGTATAGAGGTGTGAGGCCGCGAATCAAAAATAATTTTTTCGGGGCGGATGGGTTTCGGGCCGATGCCAGGCGCCGGCGCGCGAAGCCCGTGTAAACCCGGTAACTACCCGTTGTATAACAAAAAATTTCATTTGATGAGGTGGGTGCACGTGATCTCTGGCCCGACGGTCAGTGTTTTCCCTAGGGCGTGCAGCTTTTTGTTTTACTCGTGGAAAGTCACTCCTATAATCACCATCCATAAACTGATGTTCCGGGTATGGAACAAATCGGAACAAACCGAGAGTCGATCAGAAGGAAGGGTGTGAGATGTCTGAACAATGGGTTTGCGCCGGGCACGCCGGCGCGCTGTCGGAAGACACGCCGATCGAGTTCAAGCGGACCGACGGCGTTGAAATCGGGATCTACCGCGTCGGCGACGACGTGTATGCGCTCGAGAACGTATGCCCGCATGCGTACGCGCTGCTGACGCAGGGGTTCGTCGATGAAGGCACGGTCGAATGCCCGCTGCACGAGGCCGTGTTCGACATCAAGACGGGCGAATGCCTGAAGGGCCCGGGTGGACGCGCACTGAAGCAGTACGCGGTGCGCCTCGCCGGCGAGGAAATCCAGATCAAGGTGGAATGACATGAAAGAAGCGACCGTCAACTTCAATCCCTTCCTGAAGCCGTGGGTGGCGCCGCAGCCGAACAACGTCGCGGGCAAGGGGCAGATCGAGATCCCCGGCCAGGTCGAGAACCAGGTCTGGCAGAACCGCAAGGCTGCACCGACCCAGTACGAAAACGACCTCGGCGATGCGCTCGAACGCGTGTTCGAAGCCGGCGCGATCGAGCTGGACGATGTCGTCGCGGGCCTGAACCGCATCGGCTTCCGCGCGCCGGACGGCACGGTGTGGACACCTGAGCGCTTCCGCGCCGAAATGGCCTCGCTCGCGGAATGACCGCCTGAGCGCCGACCGCCGACCCGACGACAACCGCATCCGGAGCACACTGATGACGTCCCCCGAACAACACGCAGCACAACACGACCCGGTCCGTGCCTATCTCGACCGCGGCATCAAGAACTACTGGTATCCCGTCGCGCCGAGCTGGCAGGTGTCGAATGCACCGGTCGGCCTCACGCGCCTGTCCGAGCAGATCGTGCTGTGGCGCGATCACGACGGCAAGGTTCACGCGCTCGAAGATCGCTGCCCGCACCGCGGCGCGCGCCTGTCGCTCGGCTGGAACCTCGGCGGCAACATCGCCTGCTGGTATCACGGCATCGAAGTCGACGGCGGCGGCACGGTCAACCGCGTGCCGGCCGTATCGAACTGTCCGCTCGAAGGCACGAAGTGCGTGAAGTCGTATCCGGTCGAAGAGAAGGCCGGCGCGATCTTCCTGTGGTTCGGCGACGAAGCGCACGGCGAGCCGGCGCCGCTGAACCTGCCCGAGGAACTGGTCGGCGACGAGTACGGCCACTTCCTGTGCGTGTCGAACTGGAAGTGCAATTACCAGTACGCGATCGACAACGTGATGGACCCGATGCACGGTGCGTACCTGCATGCCACGTCGCACTCGATGGCCGAAGGCGACAAGCAGGCCGACATGCGCGTGCGCAAGACGGAAACGGGCCTGATGTTCGAGAAGGTCGGCCAGCGCGACGTGAACTTCGACTGGGTCGAGCTCGGCGAAACGGGCTGCCTGTGGATGCGCCTCGCGATTCCGTACAAGCAGAAGTTCGGCCCGGGCGGCAACTTCGGGATCATCGGCTTCGCGACGCCGGTCGACGGCGACAACTGCCAGGTCTATTTCTGGCGCACCCGCAAGGTCAGCGGCTGGCAGCGCGACGTGTGGCGCTTCATGTACCGCAACCGCCTCGAGGGCCTGCACTGGGACGTGCTCGAGCAGGACCGCTACGTCCTCGAAAGCCTCGCGCCGAATGCACGCGATCACGAATACCTGTACCAGCACGACGTCGGCATGACGCGCGTGCGCCGGATGCTGCGCACGCGTGCGCAGGAGCATCTCTCCGCGCTCGACGCGCATCGCGCGGCGCAGGCGCAGGCCGCATCGGAGCCGGCAAATGGCTGAGCGCGCTCCGGTCGTGGCGCTCCCGGGGCGCCGCGTGCTCGTCACGGGCGGCGCGCGCGGGCTCGGCGCGGCGTTCGTGAAGGCGCTCGTCGAAGCGGGCGCGCAGGTCGCGTTCGGCGACGTGCTGGCCGACGAAGGCCGTGCGCTTGCCGCGCAACTCTTAGAAGCGGGTCACGTCGCGCATTTCTTCGCGCTCGATCTCGCCGATCCGGCGAGCGTCACCGCGTTCGTCGCGCAGGGCGCGGCGGCGCTCGGCGGCATCGACGCACTGATCAACAACGCGGCGATCACGAACTCGGGCGGCAAGCTGTCGACCGAGCTCGACGTGTCGACGTGGGACACCGTGATGAACGTGAACGTGCGCGGCGTGTGGCTCGTCAGCAATGCAGCGCTGCCGTACCTCGCGCAGTCGGGCCGCGGCGCGATCGTGAACCTCGCCTCGGACACCGCGCTGTGGGGCGCGCCGAAGCTGCTCGCGTACGTCGCGAGCAAGGGCGCGGTGATCGCGATGACGCATGCGCAGGCACGCGAGTTCGGCGCGCACGGCGTGACGGTCAACGCGATCGCGCCGGGGCTGACCGAAGTCGAGGCGACCGCCTACGTGCCGGCCGAGCGCCACGCGTTCTACATGCAGGGCCGCGCGCTGACGCGTGCGCAGGTACCCGACGACGTGACGGGCCCCGTGCTGTTCCTGCTGTCGGACGGCGCGCGCTTCGTGACGGGTCAACTGCTGCCGGTGAACGGCGGCTTCGTGATGAATTGATTGAATTGAAGTTTTCACTCTGATGAAGGAGAGGACGATGGCGGACGCCGATCTCGAACGCAAGTCGTGGGACCAGCCGGAAGGCGCAAGCTTCAACGACTGGATGGAAGGGCGCGTGGCGCGTTATGCGACGCGGCGCTACGACTGGGACGCACTGAAGTTCCAGGCCGACTACGACCCGAAGTACCGCCGTGCGCAGATGCGCTACGTCGGCACTGGCGGCACGGGCGTCGCGAAGGACGTCAACACGGTGCCGGCCGGCGGCTTCACGTTCTCGACGATGGTCATCCCGGCCGGCAACATCGGCCCGAGCCACATCCACATGGACGTCGAGGAAATCTTCTTCGTGCTGCGCGGCAAGATGAAGGTGATCTGCGAGCGTGACGGCGAGACGTGGGAAGCGATCCTCGGCGAGCGCGACCTGATCTCGGTGCCGCCGGGTGTGTATCGCACGGAAATCAACATCGGCGAGGAAGATGCGCTGATGTGCGTGATGCTCGGTTCGCCGAAGCCGGTCACGCCGACGTATCCGCCCGATTCGCCGCTCGCGAAGATCAAGCGTTGAGACGGGGCAGGTGAAGCAATGAGTGTCATCGACAAACGTGAACGCGACCGCACCGCGGCGTTCGCCGCGCTGCTCGGGCAGTTTCCCGAACAGCGTTGCGCGGCCGGCGCGGCGGGCACGATCGGTTATCGCGAGGCCGGCGCGCAGCATGCAGGCCGTGCGTTGCCCGTCGTGCTGCTGCACGGCATCGGCTCGGGCGCCGCATCGTGGGTCCGCCAGCTCGACACGCTCGGCGCATCGCGGCGCGTGCTCGCGTGGGATGCGCCCGGTTATGGCGTGTCGACGCCGGTGCGCGGCGCGTCGCCGGCCGCCGCCGATTACGCGGCATCGCTGAACGCGTGGCTCGAGGCACTCGGCATCGAACGCTGCGTGCTGGTCGGTCATTCGCTCGGCGCGATCATCGCGGGCGGTCTTGCCCGCGTGATGCCCGCGCGGATCGCCGGCTTGCTGCTGGTGTCGCCTGCGGGCGGCTACGGCAGCGCACCGGCCGAAACGCGCGAATCGCGTCGCGATGCGCGGCTGGCGATGCTCGCCGAACTCGGTCCGGCCGGGCTCGCCGAGCAGCGCAGCGGCAACATGCTGTCCGGTTTCGCGAACGAGGATGCGCGTGCGTGGGTGCGCTGGAACATGGCGCGCATCGTGCCGGCCGGCTATGCGCAGGCCACGCATCTGCTTGCAAACGCGGATCTCGCAACGGATCTCGCCGGCTTTCGCGGCCGCACGGCCGTGGCCGTCGGCGCGAACGACGCGATCACGCCGCCCGCTGCGTGCGAGCGGATTGCCGCGGCCGCGCACGTCGGGCTGCAGGTGATTCCGCAAGCAGGCCATGCCGGCTACGTGGAAGCACCGGCCGTCTATTCCGCACTGATCGACACGTTCTGCCGTCAGTGCGACCAACAGCGGGGGCTGGCATGAACGAACCGCTGCAACAACCCGAAACCGAAAGCGGCAAGGCCGAAGCCAGCTACGTCGTGCCCGGCCTCGAACGCGGGCTGCGGATCCTCGCCGAATTCTCGCCGCGCGAGCCCGTGCTCGGCGCGCCCGAATTGTCGAAACGGCTCGGCATTCCGCGCACGACGGTGTTCCGTCTGCTGCAGACGCTCGAATCGCTCGGCTTCCTCGAGCGCGCGGACAAGGATCGCAACTACAAGCTCGGCATTGCCGTGCTGCGGCTCGGCTTCGAATACCTGAGTTCGCTGGAGCTGACCGATCTCGGCCTGCCCGTGATCGAGAGCCTGCGCGATGCGACCGGCTTCACGACGCACATCGTGATCCGCGACGGCCGCGACGTGGTGTTCGTCGCGAAGGCGCAGAGCCAGGCGCCGGTGTTCAGCTCGATCCGCGTGAACGTCGGCACGCGCTTGCCCGCGCATGCGACGACGCACGGGCACGTGCTGATGGGCGACCTGTCGCTGAAGGAGCTGCATGCGCTGTATCCGGAAGGTTCATTGAACCGGATGACGAACGCGACGCCGGAGTCGGTCGACGCACTGTACGAAGTGATCCGCGAGGATGCGCTGCGCGGTTACGGCGTCAGCAACTCGTCGTTCGAGCGCGGCATCTCGGTGGTCACGGCGCCGGTGCGCAACGAGACGCAGAAGATCGTCGCGTGCATCACGGTGACGGTGCCGCGCCCGGAAATCGATGCGGCGCTGATCGCGGACGGTCTGATCGACAAGGTGCAGCGCGCGGCGGCAGAACTGTCGCGGCGGCTCAATTACCGCTCGGATGACGAGCACACGTTTCTCAAGGCTTTAGGACTCCGATGATTCAGATCGATCTGACCGGGCAGGTGGCGGTGGTGACGGGCGGTTCGTCCGGCATCGGCCTCGCGACTGCCGAACGGTTCCTGCAGGCAGGCGCATCGGTCGCGATTTGCGGCCGGGACGGCGACCGTCTCGCACGCGCCGAAGCGATGCTCGTTGAAAAATACCCGGGCGCGCAACTGCTCGCCGCGCGTTGCAACGTGCTCGACGAAGCCGATGTGGCCGCGTTCGCGCAAGCGGTGTCGACGCGCTTCGGCCGCGCCGACATGCTGGTCAACAACGCGGGCCAGGGCCGCGTGTCGACCTTCGCCGACACGACCGACGACGCGTGGCGCGAAGAACTCGAACTGAAGTATTTCAGCATCATCCGCCCGACGCGCGCGTTCCTGCCGCTGCTGCGCGATGCGCAGGCGCCGACGATCACCTGCGTGAACTCGCTGCTCGCGCTGCAGCCGGAGCCGCACATGGTCGCGACGTCGTCGGCGCGCGCGGGCGTGCTGAGCCTCGTGAAGTCGCTCGCGACGGAACTCGCGCCGCAGCGCATCCGCGTGAACTCGATCCTGATCGGCATCGTCGAGTCGGGCCAGTGGCGCCGCCGTTACGAAACGCAGGCGCAGTCCGGCGAAAGCTGGGAGGACTGGACGGGCGCGCTCGCCCGCACGAAGAACATTCCGCTGAACCGCTTCGGCAAGCCTGACGAGGCCGCCTGGGCACTCTTTTATCTCGCAACGCATCTGTCGTCCTACACGACGGGCAGCCATATCGACGTTTCTGGAGGCTTTGCACGCCATGTCTGAAAAAACCACGGTTGGCGAGCTGATTGCCGCCTTTCTCGAGCAGTGCGGCGTGAAGACCGCATTCGGTGTCATCTCGATCCACAACATGCCGATCCTCGACGCGATCAACTCGCGCGGCAATATCCGGTATGTCGGTGCACGCGGCGAAGCCGGCGCATTGAACATGGCTGACGGCCTGGCCCGCGTGTCGGGCGGCCTCGGCGTCGCGTTCACGAGCACGGGCACGGCGGCGGGCAACGCAGCCGGCGCGATGGTCGAGGCGCTGACGGCCGGCACCGCGCTGCTGCACGTCACGGGGCAGATCGAGACGCCGTACCTCGACCAGGATCTCGCGTACATCCACGAAGCGCCGGACCAGCTGTCGATGCTGCATTCGATTTCGAAAGCCGCGTTCCGCGTGCGCACCGTCGAAACCGTGCTGCCGACGATCCGCGAAGCCGTGCGCATCGCGCAGACCGCGCCGACGGGCCCCGTGTCGGTCGAGATTCCGATCGACATCCAGGCTGCTGAAATCGAATGGCCGGAAGACCTCGCGCCGGCACACGTCGCGGTGCGCGAGCACGACGCCGCCCGCGTCGCGAAGCTCGCCGACGCACTGGCGGCCAAGCGCCGCCCGCTGCTGTGGCTCGGCGGCGGCGCGCGCCACGCACGCGAGGAAGTCGAACGCCTCGTGAAGCTCGGCTTCGGCGTCGTGACGAGCGTGCAGGGCCGCGGCGTGCTGCCCGAAGATCACCCGGCGACGCTCGGCGCGTTCAACGTGCACGCGTCCGTCGAAGCGTTCTACAAGACCTGCGATGCGCTCGTCGTCGTCGGCTCGCGCCTGCGCGGCAACGAAACGCTGAAATACAAGCTCGCGCTGCCGCAGCCGCTGTTCCGCGTCGATGCGGATGCGCTTGCCGACAACCGCGGCTATCGCAACGAGCTGTTCGTGCATGGCGATTCGAAGCGCGTGCTGGCCGCATTGGCCGACCAGCTCGAAGGCCGCCTGTCGGTCGATCCGCAGTTCGCGGCCGATCTCGCGGCAGCCCGCGAGCAGGCGGTGGCCGACGTGTCGAAGGGCCTCGGGCCGTACAAGCAGCTCGTCGACACGCTGCAGGGCGCCGTCGGTCGCGACTACAACTGGGTGCGCGACGTGACGATCTCGAACAGCACGTGGGGTAACCGCCTGCTGAAGATCTTCGAGCCGCGCTCGGGCGTGCATGCGCTGGGCGGCGGCATCGGCCAGGGCATCCAGATGGGCATCGGCGCGGCGCTCGCGGATGCGGCCGCGAAGACGGTGTGCCTCGTCGGCGACGGGGGCCTGATGGTCAACGTCGGCGAGCTCGTCACGGCCGTGCAGGAAAACGCGAACGTGATGATCGTGCTGATGAACGACCAGTGCTACGGCGTGATCCGCAACATCCAGGACGCGCACTACGGTGGCCGCCGCTGCTTCGTGCAGCTGCACCAGCCCGATTTCGCGCAGTTCTGCGCGAGCTTTGGCCTCACGCACTACCGGATCACGTCGCTCGACGACGCGGAAGCGATCGTGCGCGAAGGGATGGCGAAGGCAGGCCCGGTGATGGTCGAGGTCGACATGCTGTCGGTCGGCTCGTTCGCATCGAACTTCGCCGGCCCGCCGGTGAAGAAGGAAGAGCCGTCGGAGCGCCAGTATGCGTAATACCCACGCACCCGTCGACGTCGCGATGATCGGCTTCGGTGCGATCGGCGCGGCCGTGTACCACGCGGTCGAGCACGATGCGTCGCTGCGCATCGCGCACGTGATCGTGCCGGAACACCAGTGCGCGGCGGTGCAGGGCGTGCTGGGCGGCGCGGTGGAGGTCGTGTCGTCGGTCGACGCACTGGCCCGCCGCCCGGAGTTCGCGCTCGAATGCGCGGGCCACAGCGCGCTCGTCGATCACGTCGTGCCGCTGCTGAAGGCCGGCACCGACTGCGCGGTCGCGTCGATCGGCGCGCTGTCCGATCTCGCGCTGCTCGATGTGCTCGCACAGGCGGCCGACGAAGGCGACGCGACGGTGACGCTGCTGTCCGGCGCGATCGGCGGGATCGATGCGCTGGCGTCCGCGAAGCAGGGCGGCCTCGACGAAGTGCTGTACGTGGGCCGCAAGCCGCCGCTCGGCTGGCTCGGCACGCCCGCCGAGGCACTGTGCGACCTGCGCGCGATGACCGGGGAAAAGGTGATCTTCGAAGGCAGCGCGCGCGATGCCGCGCGCCTGTATCCGAAGAACGCGAACGTCGCGGCCACCGTCGCGCTCGCGGGCCTCGGCCTCGACGCGACGCACGTGCGCCTGATCGCCGATCCGTCGGTCGAGCGCAACGTGCACCGCATCACCGCGCGCGGCGCATTCGGCGAGATGTCGCTGGAAATGAGCGGCAAGCCGCTGCCCGACAACCCGAAGACGTCCGCGCTGACCGCGTACAGCGCGATCCGCGCGCTGCGCAACCGTGCGGCCCGCTGCGTGATCTGACCGGACCATCGAATGTCCGCCCGCGCCACGGCGAGGGCGGACGTGCAGAGACAGATTTGTGGGACTTGTGACATGACTCCTTTCGATACGAGCCTCGTACCCGACGGCAACATCCTGATCGGCGGCGAATGGCGGCGCGGCCGTGGCACGCCTTTCGCGAGCATCTATCCGGCCGACCAGTCCGTGAACATGGAAGTGTCGACCGCGAATGCGGAAGACGCGGCCGAAGCCGTCGTGACCGCCGATGCCGCGTGGCGCCGCGCCGACTGGGCCGGGTTGAAGCCGCACCAGCGTGCGCAGGTGCTGTACCGCATCGCCGACCTGATCATGCAGCGCCACGAAGCGCTCGCGAACCTGCAGCGCCGCGACAACGGCAAGCCGATCGGCGAGACGCGCGTGCTGGTGGCGAGCGCCGCAAACACGTTTCGCTATTTCGCGGCGTGTCTCGAAACGCTCGACGAGGAACTGACGCCGTCGCGCGGCGACTACCTGACGATGAGCGTGTACGAGCCGATTGGCGTGATCGCGGCGATCACGCCGTGGAACTCGCCGATCGCGTCCGATGCGCAGAAGCTCGCGCCGGCGCTGGCGGGCGGCAACGCGGTGGTGCTCAAGCCGGCCGAAGTCACGCCGCTCGTGTCGCTCGCGCTGGCGCGCATCTGCGAGGAAGCGGGCGTGCCGAAGGGCGTGCTGAGCGTGCTGCCGGGCAAGGGCTCGGTGATCGGCGACGTGCTCGTGCGCCATCCGCTGGTAAAGAAGGTGTCGTTCACCGGCGGCACCGAAGTGGGCCGCGGTATCGCACGCATCGCGGCCGAGAAGCTGATGCCCGTGTCGCTCGAACTCGGCGGCAAGTCGCCGACGATCGTCTGCGACGACGCCGATCTCGATCACGCGGTCAACGGCGTGCTGTACGGCATCTTCAGCTCGTCGGGCGAAGCGTGCATCGCGGGCTCGCGGCTGTTCGTGCAGCGCTCGGTGTACGACGAATTCATGACGCGTTTGGTGGCCGGCGCACGCAAGCTGCGCGTGGGCGACCCGACGCGCCCCGACACGCAGATGGGGCCGCTGATCACCGCGAAGCATCGCGAATCGGTGGAGCGCTACGTCGCGCTGGGCCTCGAGGAAGGCGGCCGCCTGCTGTGCGGCGGCGAGCGGCCGTCGGGCGACGGGCGCGAGAACGGCTTCTTCTATCAGCCGACGATCCTCGAAGGCTTGCCGAACAGCGCGCGCATCTGCCAGGAAGAAATCTTCGGCCCGGTGCTCGTCGCGATGCCGTTCGACGACGAAGCGTCGCTGATCGCGCAGGCGAACGACAGCGTGTTCGGCCTGGCGGCCGGCATCTGGACGCGCGACTACAAGCGCGCGTGGCGCATCGCGCGCGCGCTCGAGACGGGCACCGTCTGGATCAACACGTACAAGCTGTTTTCGATCTCCACGCCGTTCTCGGGCTGGAAGGAGAGCGGGATGGGGCGCGAGAAGGGGCGTCTCGGCATCCGCGAGTACATGCAGCAGAAGAGCCTCTACTGGGGCTTGAACGACGCGCCGCTGCCGTGGGCGAACTGAGCGAAGGGGAATGACGCAATGAGCATTTTGGGAATCGAGCAGATCACGTACGGTGTCGACGACCTCGCGACCTGCCGGCGCTTTTTCGCCGACTGGGGGATGAAGGAAGTCTCGCACGACGAATCGCGCGCACGCTTCGAGACGTTGAACGGTTGCACCGTGCTGGCCGTCAAGGCCGACGATCCGGCGCTGCCGCCCGCGTTCGAAGCGGGCCCGACGCTGCGTGAAGTCACGTGGGGCGTCGCGACGCAGCAGGAACTCGACGCGCTGCGCACGAAGCTCGCCGGGCAGCCCGGCTATTACGCGCAGGACGATGCGGTCGGCTGTATCGACCCGAACGGGATGGCGATCCGTGTTGAAGTCACGCGCAAGCGCGAACTCGACATCACGGGCTCGCCGTCGAACGTGTGGGGCCAGACGCTGCGCGTCGACCAGCCGAGCCCGATCTATGCACGCGCGGAGCCGGTCGAGGTCGGGCATGTCGTGTTCTTCACGAACTGCCTCGATGCGCAGGAAAAGTTCTATCACGAGTTGCTGGGCTTCGAGACGTCCGACCGTTACCCGGGCCGTGGCGCGTTCATGCGCTGCGCGCCGCACGGCGGCCACCACGACCTGTTCCTGCTCGCGCTGCCGAATGGCAAGCGTGGCCTGAATCACGTCGCGTTCACCGTGCGCGACATCCACGAGGTGTTCGGCGGCGGTATGCACATCGACCGCTGCGGCTGGGAAACGCAACTCGGCCCGGGCCGTCACCCGGTGTCGTCCGCGTACTTCTGGTACTTCCAGAACCCGGCCGGCGGCCTGATCGAGTACTACGCGGACGAAGACATGCTGACGCCCGAGTGGCAGCCGCGCGAATTCGAGCCGGGCCCGACCGTGTTCGCCGAATGGGCCGTCGACGGCGGCCTCGACGGCAACACGCGCCGGCAGAAGGACGCGAAGGCGCCGGAAGGCAAGTTCATGACGGAGCGAAAATCATGAGCGAAGAAACCGCACAGGAGCAGGCCGCGCCCGGCACGGTCGTCGTGATCGGCGGCGGCCAGGCCGCCGGCTGGGTGCTGAAGACGCTGCGCGCGGAAGGCTTTGCGGGCCGTCTCGTGATGATCGCGGACGAACCCCATCTGCCGTACGAGCGTCCGCCGCTGTCGAAGGCCGTGCTGGCCGGCGACGCCGATATCGAAACCGTGCGCGTCGTGCGGCCCGACGAATTCGACGCGTTGAACGTCGAAGCATGGCAGCCGGAACGCGCCGCATCGATCGACCGCGCACGCCGCGTCGTGACCACCGAAAGCGGCCGCGAGATCGAATACGACCGTCTCGTGATCGCGACCGGCGGCACGTCGCGCCGCTTGCCTGACGCGCTCGTGAAGACGCCGAACCTGCATTACCTGCGCACGCTCGACGAAGCGGCCGCGCTTGGCGAGAAGCTGCGCGCGAGCCGGCGCGTGCTCGTGATCGGCGGCGGCTGGATCGGCCTCGAAGTCGCGGCGACCGCGCGCAAGCTCGGCGTCGACGCGGTCGTGGTCGAAGGCGCGCCGCGGTTGTGCGGCCGCTCGGTGCCGCAGATCGTGTCGGATTTCCTGCTCGACCTGCATCGCGCGAATGGTGTCGACGTGCGCCTCGGCGCGGCGCTCGCGTCGCTCGACGCGCAGCCGGACGACGCATCGAAGGTGCGTGCAACGCTCGCCGACGGTACGACGATCGACGCCGATTTCGCGGTGGCCGGCATCGGCCTCGCGCTGAACGCGTCGCTCGCGAGCGATGCGGGGTTGGCGATCGACGACGGCATCGTCGTCGACGAATTCGGCGCGACGAGCGACCCGGCGATCTTCGCGTGCGGCGACGTTGCGAACCATCACAACGGCTGGCTGAAGCGGCGCGTGCGGCTCGAATCGTGGGCCAACGCGCAGAACCAGGCGATCGCGGCGGGGAAGGCCGTGCTCGGCGTGCGTGCGCCGTACGCGGAGATTCCGTGGTTCTGGTCGGATCAATACGACGTGAACCTGCAGATCCTCGGTGATCTGCCGGCGGATGCGCAGCTCGTCGTGCGCGGCGATCTTGCCGCGCGACGCGCGACGCTGTTTTTCGTGGGCGAAGGACATGTGAGAGGTGTCATCGCCGTCAACAACGCACGTGAGCTGAAGCTCGCGCGCAAGTGGATGAACCAGGGCCGGGCAGTGGATACGGAAGCCTTGGCAGACACGACCAAGACACTGGCCTGACCGGCGACGAGACACAGGAGACACCCCGCATGAGCACTTTCGACAACGTCGTGGCCGGTCGCGCCACGATGGAAGCTGCCGCTTCCACGCCTGGCGCGATCATCGCGCGGCTCGAGCGGCTTCCGGCCAACGCGATGCAGATCCGCGCGCGCGTGCTGATCGGCGCCGCGACGTTCTTCGACGGCTTCGACGTGATCACGATCGCGGCGACGCTGCCGCTGCTGATTCACAAATGGGGGCTGTCGCCGACGCAGATCGGCCTGCTGATCGCATCCGGCGCGATCGGCCAGCTGATCGGCGCCTTCCTGTTCCCCGCGCTGTCGGAGAAGCACGGCCGCGTGAAGGCGATCGCGTGGAGCTCGGCCGTGATCGGCATCACGAGCATCGCGTGCGGCTTCGCGCCGACCTTCGAGATCTTCGTGCTGCTGCGGATTCTGCAGGGCCTGGGCCTCGGCGGCGAGTTGCCGGTTGCCGCGACATACATCAACGAGATCACGCGCGCACACGGCCGCGGCCGCTTCGTGCTGCTGTACGAGATCGTGTTCCCGATCGGCCTGCTCGTGTCGATGGGGCTCGGTGCGTGGCTCGTGCCGCGCTTCGGCTGGGAAATCATGTACTTCGTCGGCGGGCTGCCGCTGATCCTGTCGCTCGTGCTCACGCGCCTCGTGCCGGAATCGCCGCGCTGGCTCGCGTCGCGCGGGCGGCTCCCGGAAGCCGGGCGTGCGGTCGGCGTGTTCGAAGCGTCGGTGCGCGGCGAGCTGCCGCCCGTCACGCAGGCGGCCGCGTTCGACGAGATGGTGCGCCAGCATCCGAAGCGCAAGATGAGCGACCTGTTCAGCGCCGCGTATCGCAAGCGCACGCTCGCGGTGGCGACGTTGTGGGCGACCTGCGGGTTCATCCAGTACGGGCTGTCGACGTGGCTGCCGACCATCTACAAGAACTTCTATCACGCGCCGCTGCAGCTCGCGCTGAACCTCGCGGTGATCGGCTCGGTGATGGGCGTGCTCGGGTCGCTGGCGTCGGCGCTGCTCGTCGACAAGCTCGGCCGCAAGCCGGTGATCGTGTGGTCGTTCGTGCTGTGCGCGGTGTCGCTGGCGTTCGCGGGCATCTATCACGCGTCGTCGGTGTATGTCGTGTCGATCTTCTGCTCGCTGTCGCTCGGGTTGATGGCGTCGGGGTTCATTACTGCGTACGTCTATACGCCGGAGCAGTATCCGACGAGCATCCGCGCGTCGGGCTGCGGGCTCGGCAGCGCATGGCTGAAGGTCGCATCGTTCGTCGCGCCGATGGTCGTGCCGCACGCGATCATCGGCGGCAACCTCGCGCCGGCGTTCTACCTGATCGGCATCGTGCCGCTGATCGCGGCGGTGACCGTGCACTTCGTCGGGATCGAGACGAAGGGGAAGGTGCTCGAAGCGCTGGAAGCGTAAGCGCGGCCGGCTGGCGGCATTTGCTGAGGTGAAGAGGCCCGGGCGATGATGTCCGGGCCTTTTTGTTTTGCGGTGATCCAGGGTACCGCGGTGGGGCGGGGCGGGCGAATACGCGAAATGGCCGACTCGCGGCTCGCGTGTTCTAATTCACGATCCCGTTTTTCGACCGACTGTCGCCATGCCCCTGTTCGAACCCGTCACGCTGGATACCGCGCGCCTCGTCCTGCGGCCGTTACGCGAAGCCGATGCGCACGCGTTCTTCGAGATCTGGTCGGACAGGGAGGCGATGCGCTATTTCTCGTTCTCGCCGATGACACACGTCGAACAGGCGATCGAGCGCGTCGCACGCAACGTGAAGACGTCCGCGAGCGGGCAGGACCTGATCTGCGTGCTCGAACTGCGGGAAACCGGCGAAGCGCTCGGCGAATGCGTGCTGTTCCATGCGAACGAGCAATGCCGGCGCGCCGAGATCGGCTTCAGCCTGCGGCGGAAGTACTGGCGTGGCGGATACATGCACGAGGCGGCATCGGCCGTGATCGATCACGCGTTCGGCACGCTGCGGCTGAACCGGCTCGAAGCCGATATCGATCCGCGCAACGTCGCGTCGGCGGGGCTGCTCGAACGGCTCGGCTTCGCGCGGGAAGGGCTGCTGCGCGAACGGTGGATCGTCGGCGACGAAGTGTCGGACAGCGCGCTGTACGGGTTGCTGGCGAGCGACCGGCGCGCGTGACGCGCTGGAGTCGGATCATTTCGCCGCAGGAACGATCGCGAACGCGTCCACTTCGACCAGCACGTCGGGGCGGAACAGCGAAGCCACGCCGACGAGCGCGCTCGCGGGCGGACAGGCGGTATTGACCCACCGGTCGCGCACCTCGCGAATCTGCGGCAACAGGCCGGAATCGAAGTCGCGGACGTAGATCGTGAGCCGCGCGACGGACTCGAAGCCGACGCCCGCGGCACGAAGCGTATCGGCGATGTTCCGGAACACCTGATCGAGCTGCGTCGCGTGATCGGTGCCGACCACGGTGCCGTCGGTGTCGAACGGAACGTGCCCGGACAAATACAGCGGTTGGCCGCCTTCCACGAGTACCGCCTGCGAAATGCCGGGAATCGTGGCGCCAGGGGGATTGATTGCACGCAGCATGCGACGCTCCTCTCAGGTTGATGCGGTTGTTCGGGACGGTCGGGGGTGGCCCGCCGCGTTTGATTCAAAAGGTTGGTCAGCGATGGGGCGACGCGCTCACAGTCGGGCGAGCCAGCCCTCGACCTGTTCTTTCCCGCGCAGTGCCGCGACCCATCGATCGGGCAACGCGTGCTCGCCGTACAGTGCGCCGGCAAGGCTGCCGGCGATGGCCGCCGTCGTATCCGTGTCGTTGCCGAGCGCGATCGCGCGCTTCACGCAGTCTTCGTAGCTGCTCGTCGACAGCAGGCAATGGATCGACGACCAGAAACTGTCGACCACGTAACCGGAGCCTTGCGGCGCATCGAAGCGACCGTCGAGCACGATCTTCAGTTCGATCTCGTCGGCGGTGCCTGCGTAGCGCGCCAGCAACTCGTCTTCGGCCGCGCGCACCGCGTCGGGCGCGAGCTGGCCGTCGACGAGGCCCATCGCCGTCAGCGCATAGAGCGCACAGCACAGCTGCGAGCGCGCGTGGCCGTGCGTAACGACACTCTGCCTGCACGCGAGCCGGATCGCTTCGTCGCGCGATGCGGCGACCATCACCACCGGAAAGCAGCGCATCAGCGAGCCATTGCCGTTGTCACGTTCGTCGCAAGGGCCGGCAACGGCTGGCGCCGCGCCGGCCGCCAGCGCGTGCAACGCACGCTGCGTCTGCAGGCCGACGTCGAACACGCGGCCATCGGGCGTGAAGGCGCCGCGATGAAACCAGTCCTGCAGGTTGCGGGCGAACGTATCGAGGTTCAGGTCGCGGTCGTCCGACAGCGCGTCGAGCAGCGCGAGCGCCTGCGCGCCATCGTCGCTCCAGGTGCCGGGCGGCACGCCGTCGTGTGCGCGCGCAAAGCCGGGCGGCGGCGTCATGTCGATCTCGGCGGGCGGCGGGATCGACGCGGCGTCGTGGAATTCGTACGGCACGCCCAGCGCGTCGCCGATCAGCAGGCCAAGCAGGCCGCCGCGCAGGCGGGATCGTCGGTTCGGAGTGGCAGTCATCGGGCAGGGGTCGGATTGGCGGCTCGCGCCGCGGAATACCGTGCAGCCTAGACCAATCGCCTGCGCGTGCCTAGCCGATGCAGTGTCGCCGATGCGAACGAATGCCGCATGGCCCATGCGCGCCGGCGAACTAGAGTCGAACGGTAACCGATGAAACGACACCGGGGAGACTAGCTCATGGCGAAGAAATTTCCGCTGCATCCCGTGCATCCGGAGCGGATCTGCTGGGGATGCGACAACTACTGCCCGACGCATGCAATGCGTTGCGGCAACGGTTCGAGCCGCACGCAGCACCCGAGCGAACTGCTCGGCGACGACTGGTATCGATACGGCGACTGGGGCATCGAAGGCGCGGATGCCGACAACGAAAGCGAACGCGCGACCGAAGCCGGCGGGCAGTCGTAGCGACAAGTTGCCTCACCCGGGTGCGTCCGGTTTCTTGATCTGCATCACGGTTGCGAAACGCGTGCCGAAACATCATGAATAAAGATGCATACACAACGCATCTTGAAGCGGGCGAGATGCCCGGTGGTCAGGAACGCGCGTTCCGCCGCCGATCGCACCGACCTGCGCCCCCATGATCGATAAAGGAGAGCACCGTGTTTTGCTATCAATGCGAACAGACCGACCGGACCGGCGCACGGCCCGGCTGCGCATCGGCGAAAGGCAATTGCGGCAAGGATGCAACGACGGCGGACCTGCAGGACCTGCTGGTCCATGCGGTGAAGGGCATTGCGCAATACGGCGCGATCGCGCGTGCGATGGGCGCACCGGATCGCGACGCCGACCGGTTCGTGCTGTATGCGATGTTCACGACGCTGACCAACGTGAACTTCCATGCGGCCCGTTTCGTCGCATTGCTGCGCGAAGCGACGCAGATGCGCGACCGCGTGAAGGCCGCATGTGACGCGAGCGCGCGGGCGGCGGGAACGGTCGTCCCGGCGCAGCACGGGCCGGCGATGTGGCAGCCGGCGGACGATCTGGCCGGCCTGCTGGAACAGGCCGCGCGCGTCGGCGTGGACAACGGGCTCGACAAGGTGGGCGCGGACATCGTCGGCCTGCGCGCGCTGGTGCTGTACGGTCTGAAGGGCGTGTGCGCGTATGCGCATCATGCGCGGGTGCTCGGCTACGAGCGCGACGACATCTACGAGGGGATCGAGGCGGCGCTCGCGTTTCTCGCGCGCGACCCCGACGACGTCAACGCGCTGCTCACGCAGGCGCTCGACCTCGGCCGGCTGAACCTGACGGTCATGGAGCTGCTCGACAGCGCGAACACCGGCCGTTTCGGCGCGCAGCAACCGACGGCCGTGCGCGTGTCGCCGGTGGCGGGCAAGGCGATCCTCGTGTCGGGCCACGATCTCGGCGATCTGCACGCGCTGCTCGAACAGACGGCCGGCACGGGCATTCACGTGTACACGCACGGCGAGATGCTGCCGGCCCATGCGTATCCGGTGCTGAAGGCGTTTCCGCACCTGGTCGGCAACTACGGCGGCGCGTGGCAGGATCAGCAGAGCGACTTCGCGCATTTCCCCGGGCCGATCCTGATGACGTCCAATTGCATCATCGAGCCGATGCCGCAGTACCGGCAGCGGATCTTCACGACGGGGCCGGTCGGCTGGCCGGGCGTGCGCCATCTCGAACATCACGATTTCTCGACGCTGATCCGCGCCGCGCAGGCGCTGCCCGGGTTCCCGGCCACGGCGCCGGAGGAGATGATCACGGTCGGCTTCGGCCGGCATGCGGTGCTCGGCGTGGCGGACAAGGTCATCGACGCGGTCAAGGCCGGACAGATCCGCCATTTCTTCCTGATCGGCGGCTGCGACGGCGCGGCGCCGGGCCGCAACTACTACACCGAGTTCGCGGAGCAGGCGCCCGACGATACGGTCGTGATGACGCTCGGCTGCAACAAGTACCGCTTCAACCGGCACGCGTTCGGCGATATCGGCGGCATTCCGCGCCTGCTCGACGTCGGGCAGTGCAACGACAGCTATTCGGCGATCCGGATCGCGACGGCGCTCGCCGATGCATTCGAATGCGGCGTGAACGACTTGCCGCTGTCGCTCGTGATCTCGTGGTTCGAGCAAAAGGCGGCGGCCGTGCTGCTGACGCTGCTCGCGCTCGGCCTGCGCAACATCCGTCTCGGGCCGACGTTGCCGGCCTTCGTGACGCCGGGCGTGCTGGCGGTGCTGGTCGAGCAGTTCGGCATCCAGCCGATCGGCGACGCCGGCACCGACCTGGCCGCGTCGCTGGCGCGCCAGGCCGCTTGAGCGGGATCGTTCGATGACTTATCGCATCGAGATCACGACACGCGACGGCGAGCGCTTCGGTTTCGGCTGCGACGGCGAGCAGGATCTGCTGTCGGCAGCGGCCGACGCCGATATCACGCTGCCGTCGCAATGCCGGCGCGGCAGCTGCGGCGCATGCCAGGCGACCGTCGTCGACGGCGCGTACGAGATGCAGCCCGACAGTGCCGGCGTGCTGCCGGCTGGCCAGCGCGGCGCGGTCCTGTTGTGCCGGACGCGGCCGCGCGGCAATCTGCGGGTCGCCGCGCCGTACGACCGCACCAAGGTGCTGCTGCATCCGGTGCCCGTACGCACCGCGCGGATCGCGGCGCTTGAGACGGTCGCGGCCGACACGATGCGCGTCGAGCTGCAGGTCGAGCCTGACGACGCATTCGGCTCGGCCGCGGAGTTCGAGCCCGGTCAGTTCGCGGAGCTCGAGGTGCCGGGCAGCGGGGTGCGTCGCCCGTATTCGCTCGCGAACACGAGCAACTGGGACGGCCGCCTCGAATTCCTGATCCGGCTGCGGCCGGGCGGCTGGTTCTCGACGTACCTGCGCGAGCGTGCGCGGCCAGGCGACCCGCTGACCGTGCGCGTGCCGATGGGCGGCTTCGGGCTGTTCGCGGACAGCCTGCGGCCGCGCTGGTTCGTCGCGGGCGGCACTGGGCTCGCGCCGATCCTGTCGATGCTGCGACGCATGGCTGAGTTTCAGGAGCTGGTCGACGCGTGGCTGTTCTTCGGCGTCAATCAGGAAAGCGAACTGTTCATGCTGGATGAACTCGCGCGATTGCAAGCCGACCTGCCGCAGTTGCGCGTCGAGCTGTGCATCTGGCGGCCGGGCGGGGCGTGGGCCGGGTTGAGTGGCACGCCGGTCGATGCGTTGCGCGCGGCGCTCGCGCAGGTCGGCACGCCACCGGACATCTACGTGTGCGGGCCGCCCCCGCTCGTGCAGGGGGTGCGGGACGTGGCGATGACGGCAGGCGTGCCCGATGCGCAGTTCGCGAGCGAGCGTTTCACTGCGTGATGCTTGCATCCTGCACCGGTGGTGCGCCGCGGGTATCGAGGCACCAGCGGAAGGCTGCGCTATCCGGTGTGCAACGTGCCGGCGCGGCCTGCTGGTCCGTTGCCACGAAGCCGTTGCACGGCGCAGCCGCGAATTCGTCCGGAGGGTGCGTGCAAGGGGGCAAACAGGCGCGCGCGAGTCACCGGCGGTATGCTTGCGCCCGGGACCGGCGTCGGTGACGGACGACGGAGCGCAATCCGCGCAGCCGAAGACACGGCGGCGGCATCGGGGCACGGAGTCACAGCATGAAGCAGGTAGTGGTGACGCACGTCGCTGCGTATTCGGCCGACAGCGAATGTGCGGCGGTGACGTTACGGTGTGGCGAACACGAGATCACGGTGTTCTCGTTCGGAGGCGACGCGCGCGTCGACGACATCGTGCGAACGCCGGTGTCGGCAGTCGACTGCGATGTCCGGGCGGCCTGTCTCGACGATTGGCCCGACGACGCAAGACATGCGACCAGCCGGCAATGGATTGGGAAAACCGGGAACCCGTACGGCTACCGCGGATGCGGGTGGGTCATCGATCGGGAGCAGGGGTTGATCGACGTGGTCGGCTTCACGCTCGACGTGGGTGAGTTGCCATGCGACGGCGCGGTCGAATTCGAGTGCCTGCGGCTCGATCTCTGACCGGTCGGGTGACCGGCGGGCTTGCCGGATTGCCGGCACGAACTTACCCTTTGTCGACATCCCGGCCCCGAACAGGATCACGACCATGCACGCCCACCCTTTGCGTCTTTCCCCCGGCGACGACCTGCGCGCGTCGATCGAGCATGCATTGCGTCAGCACGACGCGCGCGCGGCATTCGTGATCCAGGGCATTGGCAGCCTGAGCGTCGCGCAGCTGCGCTTTGCCGGCGCCGACGTGCCGACCGAGCTGCGCGGCGACCTCGAAATCCTGACGCTGGCCGGCTCGGTGTCACCGGATGGCGCGCACCTGCACATGTCCGTTTCCGACGTGGTCGGCCGTGTGTCGGGCGGCCATGTGGCCAGCGGCTGCGTGGTGCGCACGACCGCCGAGATCCTGCTGGCCGTGCTGCCCGCGCATCGCTTTGCGCGCGAGCCCGACCCGCACACCGGCTTCAACGAACTGGTGATCCGTCGCGAACCGGGCGGCGATGCCGCGTGAATGACGCGCAGCGGCGCTAGAATCGCCGGTCATTCGACGCTTTTCCGCCATTCACCCTTCCGCGAGGCCGCCGTCCATGGATGATTCCGAAATCGAACAAAAGGTGTGGGACATCGTGCGCACCTGGCTCGAGGGTGCGACGCCCGAGCAATGGCACCGCTTCGCCGCGCGCTCCAATTACGACGGCAACGGCCGTGCGCTGCGCTGGCTGCTCGACAACCGCCACATCGATCGCGCCACTGCGCTGCTGATCTACTGGAATCTCGGCGCCGCGTGGTTCGTGCAGTACGCGAACGAAAGCGACCTGGGCGACGCATCCTATCAACTGGACAGGTTCCGGCTGGCGCGTGAAGTCGAGCAGCGTTATGCCGATGGCTACTACGCCGATCACGGGATCTGGTTCGATCCGCACGACTTCGACGGCGCGGGCCCGAACGACTATCCGGACGTACCGGTCGCGCGGCCGGTGCCGGCGCTGATGCTGCAGCCGACGAACGGCCGTGAGTATGTCGATCTCGACGAGGCGGAAGGGTACGACGAAGGTTTGCCGCTCGACGTCGTCGAGCGGATTTCCGCGCTTTACGACTGACCGTGCTGCGATTACCTATCGGCACCGCATAAAAAAATGGCGCCGCGGGCATTCAGCCAGCGACGCCATTGCGTGGTGTGCTGCGACGTCAACCGCCCGCCGCAGCCCGCTCCGCGTGCTTACATCTGCACGGTGTCGGCCACTTCCTTGAAGTCTTCGATCTGGTCGAAGTTCATGTACTTGTAGATCTGGTCGCCGTTCGCGTTGAGCACGCCCATGTCGGCCATGTACTCTTCCTTGGTCGGGATCTTGCCCAGACGCGAGCAGATCGCCGCCAGTTCCGCCGAGCCGAGATACACGTTCGTGTTCTTGCCGAGACGGTTCGGGAAGTTACGGGTCGACGTCGACATGACCGTCGCGCCTTCGCGCACCTGAGCCTGGTTACCCATGCACAGCGAGCAGCCCGGCATTTCGGTACGCGCACCGGCCGTGCCGAACACGCCGTAGTGGCCTTCTTCGGTCAGCTGCTTCTGGTCCATCTTGGTCGGCGGCGCGACCCACAGCTTGACCGGGATGTCGCGCTTGCCTTCGAGCAGCTTCGACGCGGCACGGAAGTGACCGATGTTGGTCATGCACGAACCGATGAACACTTCGTCGATCTTCGCGCCTGCGACGTCGGACAGCGTCTTCACGTCGTCCGGGTCGTTCGGGCACGCGACGATCGGCTCGTGGATGTCGGCGAGGTCGATCTCGATGACGGCCGCGTACTCGGCGTCGGCATCCGGCGACAGCAGTTGCGGGTCGGCCAGCCACTGTTCCATTGCCTGGATACGGCGCTGCAGGCTGCGCGGATCCTGGTAGCCCTGCGCGATCATCCACTTCAGCAGCGTGATGTTGCTGTTGAGGTACTCGATGATCGGTTCCTTGTTCAGGTGGACCGAGCAACCGGCTGCCGAACGCTCGGCCGACGCATCCGACAGTTCGAACGCTTGCTCGACCTTCAGGTCGGGCAGGCCTTCGATTTCGAGGATGCGGCCCGAGAAGATGTTCTTCTTGCCTTGCTTGGCGACCGTCAGCATGCCTTGCTTGATTGCATACAGCGGGATCGCGTTGACGAGGTCACGCAGCGTAACGCCCGGCTGCATCTTGCCCTTGAAGCGGACCAGCACCGATTCCGGCATGTCCAGCGGCATCGTGCCGGTGGCGGCCGCGAACGCGACCAGGCCCGAGCCGGCCGGGAAGCTGATGCCGATCGGGAAGCGCGTGTGCGAATCGCCGCCAGTGCCGACGGTGTCGGGCAGCAGCATGCGGTTCAGCCACGAGTGGATCACGCCGTCGCCCGGGCGCAGCGCGATGCCGCCACGCGTGCTGATGAAGTTCGGCAGCGTCTGGTGCGTCTTCACGTCGACCGGCTTCGGATAAGCGGCGGTGTGGCAGAACGACTGCATCACGAGGTCGGCCGAGAAGCCGAGGCACGCGAGATCCTTCAGTTCGTCGCGGGTCATCGGGCCCGTGGTGTCCTGCGAGCCGACCGAGGTCATCTTCGGTTCGCAGTACGTGCCCGGGCGCACGCCCTGGCCTTCCGGCAGACCGCATGCACGGCCGACCATCTTCTGCGCGAGCGAGAAGCCCTTGCCGCTGTCGGCCGGCTGGTGCGGCAGGCGGAACAGCGTCGACGGCGCGAGGCCCAGCGCTTCACGCGCCTTCGAGGTCAGGCCGCGGCCGATGATCAGCGGAATGCGGCCGCCGGCGCGCACTTCGTCGAACAGCACGTCGGACTTGACCTGGAATTCGGCGATCACGTTGCCGTCCTTCAGGGCCTTGCCTTCGTACGGGCGCAGTTCGACCACGTCGCCCATTTCCATCTGCGACACGTCGAGCTCGATCGGCAGCGCGCCGGCATCTTCCATCGTGTTGTAGAAGATCGGGGCGATCTTGCTGCCGAGGCACACGCCGCCGAAGCGCTTGTTCGGGACGAACGGGATGTCTTCGCCGGTGAACCACAGCACCGAGTTGGTGGCCGACTTGCGCGAGGAGCCGGTGCCGACCACGTCGCCCACGTAGGCGACCAGGTGACCCTTTTCCTTCAGCGATTCGATGAACTTGATCGGGCCGCGCTTGCCGTCTTCTTCCGGCGTGATGCCCGGGCGTGCGTTCTTCAGCATCGCCAGCGCGTGCATCGGGATGTCCGGGCGGGTGGTGGCGTCCGGGGCCGGCGACAGGTCGTCGGTGTTGGTTTCGCCCGTCACCTTGAACACGGTGATGGTCAGGCTTTGCGGCACTTCCGGACGGCTCGTGAACCATTCGGCGTCGGCCCAGCTTTGCAGCACGGCCTTCGCATGCGCGTTGCCCTTGTCGGCGAGTTCCTTGACGTCATGGAACTGGTCGAACATCAGCAGGGTTTTCTTCAGTGCGTCAGCGGCCACGGCAGCGACGGCTTCATCGGACAGCAGCTCGATCAGCGGCTGGATGTTGTAGCCGCCCAGCATCGTGCCGAGCAGTTCGGTCGCGCGTTCGCGCGAGATCAGCGGGCAGGCGGTCTCGCCCTTGGCCACGGCGGCCAGGAAGCCGGCCTTCACGCGGGCGGCTTCGTCGACGCCTGCGGGTACGCGATGGGTGATCAGGTCGAGCAGCGTCTGCTCTTCGCCGGCGGGCGGGTTCGTCAGCAGTTCCACCAGTTCGGCGGTCTGCTGAGCCGTCAGCGGCAGGGGAGGAATACCGAGCGCGGCGCGGGCGGCCACGTGAGCACGAAAGTTTTCAAGCATGGGGAGACCTGCTGATATTGCGTTTGAGGGGAAGGCCTTGCCGGCACTCCGGGGCTGTTCCAGGCACTGCTTTGCAGCGGGATTCTAATCTCAATGCGCTTTGACGTCAAATGTCTTATGTCTTATATAAGAGTTGGTGTCGGCACGCGGGAAAGCGAGGTGGCGCGGGGGGGCGACAGCGCAGATATCTGCACAAGCATGCAAGAAACGTGACACACAGGCGGCTTTCGCGCGCCTACGCTCTGTTTCACGTGACTTTCAATCGGGTTTCAAAAAGCGGAGCGAGCATCGGCGTGTGCTGGTCGCCTTGTCCTGGAATGTCCTGGATGGCCGCGAGCCCTTGAATCCTGTCGATCAAGAACATGCGATCCAGAGAATCGATTTTCGTGGTGGTGGCGCTCGTCGCGTCGTCGGTCGTTCATGCGGCCACGACCGACGATGAAACAAGTGGCTCCGCCAGCCGTCCCGTCGCCCTGGTCTATCGCGGCCCGGCCGCGTGCGACGGCTGCCCGGAGACGATTGCGCAGCGCCTGCGGGAATCGGGCCACCCGTTCCGGGTGATCTACGTCGGGCCGGCGGAGAAACTCAAGATCACGCCCGCTGTCCTGGCCGGCGCGGCGCTCTATGTGCAGCCGGGCGGCGGGCAGGACATCCCCGGTGCGGCGGCCAGCATCGGAAAGCATTCGATCAAGGCCGTGCGGCAATACGTGTCGAACGGCGGGCGCTATCTGGGCATCTGCATGGGCGCCTACCTGGCGGGCGACCCGGGTTTCGGGCTGGTCGCCGGCGAGTTCGACTCCGAGGTCGACCGGCCGGGCTCGACGCTCCACGGGATCGCGGACACGGTGACGCCAGTGGTATGGCGTGGGAAAAAACGCTGGATCTACTTCCAGGACGGCGCGATGCTCCCGGCCGCCCCCGGCGCGGTCGTGCTGGCGACCTATCCGAACCGCGATATCGCGGCCGCGACCTATCGCTACGGCAAGGGGCGCGTCGGGCTCGTCGGCCCGCATCCCGAAGCCGACGAAAGCTGGTATCGCCAGAACGGGCTCAAGAACCCGGACGGCATTCGGGCGGACATGGCCGACGACCTGATCGACGCGACGATGAAGCCATGACGGCGTGTGTGCGACTTCCGCTTATTTCCGCTTGGCGCGATACGCGTCGAGGTTCTTCCGCGCCTGCGTGCGGATCGCGCGTTGCATGAAAGGCGTCCAGCCGAGCAGCGCGCCTTTCAGCCCCAGCGCCTGACGCGCCCAGCGCCACAGGTCAAAGCTGTCGCGATGCTCGACGATGCGTCCGTCGCGAAACCGGAATCGCGCGTCGATCCGGTTGACCACCATCCGGTCGGTTGCGGTGAAGCGGTAGTGAGCGATCCACTCGGCGCGTCCGGCCTGCTGATCCGCGGCGACGTCGCCGAACGTCAATGAAAAGTCCTGTGCCCGCGCGACCAGCATGCGCCACATGTCGCGTGCGAGGTCGCCGCGCAGCTCGCCGAATGCGGGATCGCTGAACACGACGTCATCGGCATAGCAGGCGAGCATCCCGTCGATGTCGCGCTGCTGGAACGCCGTATAGAAGCGCTGGATCAACTCGGTGTGTGGGTGGCTCATCTTTGGGTGTGTTGTCGTTGGCGATGAAGCGGGGTCTCGACGCGGCGGCCGGATGCCGGGCAAGCCACTGTAGCGGAAATCAAACGGGCTGTCGCCGATGGCAGCGGCGGCGCGTAGCGGTTGCTCGCGGCTGTTCCACGGGCCGGTCATTTGACGGACAATCCGGCGCTGGAGGCCGATTGCGCGTCGACCCGAGCGCGCGCGTCGGCTGCCGGGAACCCACTCATGACATTCCGCTTTGAAGCCTCGTTGCGGCGCACGTTTCTGCTCGTGCTGCTTGCTCATGCGCCCCAGGCCTTCGCGGCAGGGCTCGACTGCGCGCAGGCAACCAGCCAGACCGAAAAAGCCGTCTGCGCATCGAACGACCTGCATCTGGACGACGGCAGGCTGTCGGTCTTTTACCGGAAACTGTCCGATGCATTGCCGCAGGGGCAGCGTGCCGTGTTGCGCACCGCGCAGCTCAGCTGGCTGAAGACCCGTGATCAATGCGGCGCCGATCACGGTTGCCTCGAGCAGCGCTATCTGACGCGGATCGGCGACCTGCAATCGCAACTCGCCACGGTGCTTGCCTATCGCCCCGACGCCGAAGACAAGGCTGCGCTCGACGACTTGCGCGCGCTCGTCGACCAGGCGCGCCGCGCGGATTCAAGCTCGCCGGTCGAGAAAGTGATCGACCGGTTGCGGATCACGAACGGCGTGACGCGCTTTTCGAGCGACGCCAGCGACGGGCAGGGGGCGGTTTTGCCGACGGCGCGCCCCGGCGGCGTGACGGCCGACGAGTGGCGGGCGTTGAAGGCGTCGCCGAGCGGTAGCGGGGTGGACGACACCGCGATGGGCGCGTCCTACACGCTGATCGACCTCGACGGCGACGGGCAGCGCGATCTGGTCGTCGAATCGGCGGCGAACGGAACCGGGTTGTGGTCGTCGGTCGATGTCTTGCGCCGCAAGGGCGGCAAGTTCGAGGTGTCCGGCGATTCGAACGAGGCGCTCGACCGCAGCCTGTACACGACGAATGGCCGCGGCGCGAACCAGGCCGGTGAATGGATTCGCTTGCGCGGGCGCGTCTATGCGTTGTATCGCGACAGCCACTACGGCATGGACGAGTTTTACCTGCTGCGGCCGTTTACCGTCGTTGGCCAGGTGCCGAAACTGACGGTGCATTATCGTTACCGCCTGTCGGTGCCGATCGAGCAGCGCAATGAAGGCAAGACCGGTTCGACGGTGCTTGACGGCAAGCTGCACGCGGCGCTCGACAAGGCGCTGCACGACGTGAGCGACAGCACCGCGCGCGATGCGGGCTCCGATACCCCGCTGTGTCCGATCCCGCCGTCGGTGCAGGGCGACGATCGCAGCGACTATTCGAGCTACGGGCCCGGCCACTACGCGTACGAGATCGTCGGCGACATGGCGGTTCATGTCGGCGACACGTGCTACATCGGCAGGTTGATCGACTGGTTTGGCGACTACCGGAAGGATGGCCTGGTCGCGCAGTTGTCGATGCGTCTTCCCCGCGACGAGTCGGACCGCGAGCAGACGTTCAGCGTGAACGGCATCCGGACCGTGACGTCCGTCGCGACGTCGATCGAGCAAATGACCGTCAACAGCGGGAATTGATCCAGGCGCGCGGCTCCGGTTCAGCCGTCGTGACCCGAGCGCGACCGGCGCCTCACCGGACGCCCGTCAACGGTTCGCCAGCGCGACATCCTGGTTGCCGCGCCCCGTCACCAGGCAGCCCGACATGAAGGCTTCGCCCTGGCTGCTGGCGGCTGCTTCGCCGAAGCCGCGGCCGAGCGCGTCGACCTTCACCTGCGCGGCACCTTGTTCGCACGCAAGCGGGCTGGTGTCGCGGCCCTGCGCATGCAGGATCGCGCGATCGCCAATGAGATATGCCAGCAGGGCGAAAACAGCGATATGTACGGCTCGTCTCATGGTTCGTCTCCTCGTGGCCCAAGCGTAACGCGGACCCGTTCGACGAAGCACTTGGGGGTTCCCCCGGTAAACGTCCGCTGAAATGGGGGCGCCGGGTGATCCTGTCCCGTTTTTCGTGGTTTGCGGGAGGAGGGGAATCGCGGCTTCAGTGCGCGTGGCAGGCGAAACCGGACGGGCGGCGAGGCATTCGCGCGACGGTTGTCTGCGCGACAGGCGCGCGATTCACGGGAGTTTGACGAATGTCAGGGTACGGACGGGCGGGGGCGGTTGCGCGGCGGTTCAAAGCGATAGCATGAATGCATGATTTGACGGAACGCGATCGCGGACGAACGCATCGGTTCCGGCAAGCAGGTGCGTGTTGAACATCGCTATCCAATTAGTGAGGAATCCAAATGCTTAACGTCTCTTCCGTCCTGATCAGCCTCGCCCCGATGTGGGCCATCCTGCTCGTTGCATCGTCGGCCGCCGCCTATTTCGTGTTCTGGCGCAAGGTCATCGATTGAGCGCAGCGTGAACGCCGGTGCGCGTGCGAGCGGTAACGCGCACACGGGTCGCACCGCACGTTGCAAACCCGGGGCGCGTCAGCGAACGAGCCCTCGACGCGCCACCGCGCGTCATTCCCGTCATTGCACGGCCGTGACCGGCACGTTTGAAATCCGCACCAGCCGGCTCATCACGCTGCGGCGGAACACCGACATCAGCGCATGCAACGGGTCGTGCCGCGGCGCGACGACCACGATCTCGTCGCACCCCGTCTCGGCCGCGACGGACGCGATCGTATCGGCCACCGGGCCCACCTTCATCACGACGCTGTACTTGACGCCGGCTTCCTGCAGGATCCGCTCGGCCATGGCCAGATCGTCTGACGCGAACTTCTCCTCGATCGAACGCAGCCGCGACAGCGGATGGTAGGCCTCGAGCCGCGTCGATTCGAGCGGTGCCTGAACGTTGATCAGCACGATCTCCGACGCGCAGCGTTCGCGATACAGGAAGGTCGCGTGGCGAACCGCCTGAAGCGAGCGGGGAGAGTGGCCGACCGGAACCAGCAGCTTGAGCATGAACGTTGTCCAGGAAACGAGATGATTCCAGCGTAGCGCCCCGCCGGGCCGAACGATCTAAAGAGAACGGGCGGCCGCGTAAAAATGTCGTTAACGCGTGCCGCCTCGTGGCGCGCCTAATAGAAATATAAGAAATTTAAGTTTATGCGCATAAACGATTTCATCGACCGGGGCGGCGCGCGCAAAGCGGGGCCCGCCGCCCCGATTTAGTCGGAACCGCAATGAATCGCGGCGGAAAATATCGGAGGTCGCCGATTCGACGTCGCGTAGAGTAGTGCATCGGCCGCGGCGCGGCCGCTCCCGGCCGGTTAGGGAGCAACCGCCGCCATGCGGCCCGCCATTCCATTCCGATTCCAGGAGACTCCGCATGCCGCACGGCGCCCCGCAGCTTCTCGCTCCCGCTTCCATCCCCGTCGACCCGATCGTGCGCCTGTCGGCGAGCGAGCTCGCGTCGGCGATCCGCGGCAAGGCCGTGTCGTGCGTCGAGACGATGCGCGCGTATCTCGATCACGTCGAGCGCGTGAACGGCGCGGTCAACGCGATCGTCGCGCTGCGCGACCGCGACGCGCTGCTCGCCGAGGCGGCGGAAAAGGACGCCGCGCTGGCGCGCGGCGAGTACCACGGCTGGATGCACGGGATGCCGCAGGCGCCGAAGGATCTGGCGATGACGAAGGGGCTGCGGACGACCTACGGCTCGCCGATCTTCCGCGAAAACGTGCCGCAGGCCGATTCCGTGGGCGTGGCACGGATGCGCGCGGCCGGCGCGATCTTCATCGGCAAGACCAACACGCCCGAATTCGGGCTCGGCTCGCACACGTTCAACGAGGTCTACGGCGCGACGCGCAACCCGTACGACCTGACCAAGAGCGCGGGCGGCAGCAGCGGCGGCACGGCGGCGGCGCTCGCGTCGCGGATGCTGCCGGTGGCGGACGGCAGCGATTTCGGCGGCTCGCTGCGCAATCCGGCCGCGTTCTGCAACATCTACGGCTTCCGTCCGTCGCAGGGCCGCGTGCCGCGCTGGCCGGGCGTCGACGTGTTCGTGCAGCAGCTCGGCATCGAAGGGCCGATGGGCCGTACGGTCGGCGACGTCGCGCAGCTGCTCGCGATCCAGGCCGGCTACGACCGCAACGACCCGCTGTCGCTCGCGGACGATCCGGCCGTGTTCGCGCAGCCGCTCGACGCCGACCTGCGCGGCAAGCGCATCGCGTGGGTCGGCGACTGGAACGGCTATCTCGCGACCGAGGCCGGTGTGCTCGCGCTGTGCGAGCAGGGGCTGGCGACGCTGCGCGAGATCGGCTGCGACGTCGATGCCGCGCTGCCGGCGTTCGCGCCCGACCGGATCTGGCGCCTGTGGCTTGCGCACCGGCACCTGCTGTCCGGCGGCGGGCTGCTGGCGCACTATCGCGACCCGGCGCGGCGCGCGCTGCTGAAGCCCGAGGCGATCTACGAGATCGAAGGGCTGCTCGCTATGCAGGGCGCCGCGGTGTTCGACGCGAGCGTCGAGCGCACCGCGTGGCACCAGGCCGTTCTCAGCTTCTTCGACCGCTACGACTTCATCGCGGCGCCGACCGCGCAGGTGTTCCCGTTCGACGTCGACCAGCGCTGGCCGAAGGAGATTGCGGGCCGCCCGATGGATACTTATCACCGCTGGATGGAAACGGTCGTGCCGTGGACGCTGGCCGGCTGCCCGGTGATCAGCGTGCCGGTCGGCTTCAACGACGCGGGGCTGCCGATGGGGATGCAGCTGATCGGGCGTCCGCGTGCCGATCTCGCCGTGTTGCAACTCGCGCGCGGCTACGAGCAGGCGGCTGACTTGGTCGGCGGGCGGTTGCCGGCGTGGATGGCTGCGTAACGCGTTGATGGCCGATAGCTGATAGCTGGAAGCCAAAGCCGGTTGCGGATCGCGCATGGCAGATGGGAAAGCGGGCGGCGGAAAGCCGCCCGTTTTGCTTTGACTCTCGAACGTGTTGTTCGCAGGCGCGTGTCACGCCGAGCACGGCGTGTTGCGCGATGGTATGGCGTCATGTCATCGACGCTGCGCAGCACGTTCCGTGTCGCTGCTGCTCCTGGCGATCGAGCGCTCGATGTGCAGTGCGACATGCGGGATGGCTGGCAGGCCACCTCCGGCATCGCCTGCGCAAGCCGGCAACCGCCGCGATCGATTGATGCGGCGCGAGAACGAATTTCGGTACACGCCCGGAAATCGCCCGGCAAACGCGGACGAATCTCCTCAAGCACGTACGCCGGTCGCGGAATTGCAAGCGGCCACGCCGCGTGATTTCGTTTCGATGTGTTTCAGTCGTTGCGGCCGCGCGCGGCGCGCTTCGACAATATCGGCCTCAACAATTCGGGCACGAGGACAACACATGAAGCAGATTCGCGCGACGGGCCGGCACCTGGCCACGGCAGGCATCGCGTTCGGCATCCTGGCAAGCGGCACCGCGCACGCGCAGCTCGACCTGCAGTCGCTCGGCGCATCGCTGCTCGGTGGCGGGCAGCAGCAGGCGGCACCCGCGCAGGGCGGCGTCGCGCAATTGCTGCAGGCCTATGTCGGTGCGAACCAGCAGGTGCTGACCGGCCAGTCGTCGCTCGCGTCGGCGATGGGGCTGACCGGCGCGGCCGGGCAGGCGCAGCAGGCCGCGAGCCAACTGACCGGCGGCGATGCGCTGACGCCGGCCGCGCTGTCGCAGATGGGCGGCGCGCAGCAATCGGTGTCGCAGGCGCTCGGCCAGGCATTCGCGAGCGGTGGCGCGACACACGGGCCGATCGACAAGCAGGCGTTCAGCAACGGCCTCGCGTCGCTCGGGCAGGGGCTCACGCAGTATTCGCAACTGCAGTCGGGGCTCGGCAATCTCGGCTCGACGAGCGCGGCATCGCTGTTGCAGTCGGGCCTGAATCCGCAGAACATGCAGGCTGCGTCGTATATCGCGCAAAGCGCGCCGGGCCAGTTGCAGTCGCTCGCGACGACGCTCAGCCAGGCCGTGCAGTTCGCGACGAGCCAGGGCATTTCGGTGCCGTCGGTCGCATCGTCCGCGTTGAAGCTGCTGCCGTAACGTTGCGCGGGGCCACGCGCGCGCGATGCGGTGCCGGCATCGCGCGCGACGCGAAGATGGCCCCGCACAACATGGGGATTCCGCACGATGCTATCGTGGCGTGTCCCTTTTTTCGGTGCAGGTTCATGACAGACTCGTTTGACCTCTCGCGCTATTTCTCCCGCATCGGCTACGACGGCCCGGTCGAGCCGACGCTCGACGTGCTGCGCCAGCTGCATCTGCTGCACCCGCAGGCGATTCCGTTCGAAAACCTCAATCCGCTGACCGGTGCGCGCGTCGCGCTCGACCTGCCTTCGATCGTCGACAAGGTGCTCGCGCATCGCCGCGGCGGCTACTGTTTCGAACTCAACAAGCTGTTCTACACCGCGCTCACGGCGATCGGTTTTCGCGTGACGCCGATGATCGCGCGTGTGCGCTGGATGCAGCCGCCGGAAGCCGCCACCGCGCATACGCACATGCTGCTGCGCATCGATCTCGATGGCGCGGCCTGGCTCGCGGACATCGGCTTCGGCAGCGCGACGCTCACCGCGCCGCTGCGTTTCGTGCCGGACGAGCGGCAGCTGACGCCGCACGGCGTGTTCCGCGTCGTCGCCGCGCCGGTCGACGGTGAATTCGACATGCAGATCGAGACACCCGACGGCTGGCAGACCACCTATCGCTTCCAGCCGAAGCGGGTCGAGTGGATCGATTACGACGCCGCGAACTGGTTCACGTCGACGTATCCCGAATCGATCTTCCTGCATAACCTGATCGCCTGCCGCGTGCTGCCGGACGGCCGTGCGGCGCTGCGCAACACCACGCTGACGATCCGCGATGCGGCGGGCGTCGGGCGCACCGTCACGTTCGACGATGCGGCCGCATGGGGCGCGTGCCTGCGCGACACGATCGGCATCGACACGACAGGATTCGATCTCGACGCGCTGTTCGCACGGCTGGTAGCGCGCGCCGCGGCGTAACCCGGATTCACGATCGATTGCCAACGGCGTCCCGCACACGCGTGCCGCACCTGCGGTTGACATTTGCTAGATTGCTAGCATACTAGCCAACATGACCGACGAAGAAGTGAAGCAGTTCAACGTGTACCTGCCGCTCAGCCTGATCCGGCAGGTCAAGCATCGCGCCATCGAAACGGAGCAATCGCTGTCCGCGCTGGTGGCCGACGCATTGCGCGCGTACCTGGCTGCGCCGCCGCCGGGCGCGGGGCCGTCCACCAAGGAGGAGTGACATGTCATCCGAGCGAATCGAAGCCGTGTACCTGACGACGCACAACTGGGGCAAGTCGGCGAAGTTCTTCCAGGCGCTGGGTTTCACGCTGGAGTTCGAAACCGATCACCAGTCGGGCCAGTTGCGCAGCGGCGACGGCCCCTTTCTGTTCATCGCCGAAGTGCCGTCGAGCGAGACGCCGGACATGCAGGTCGTGCTCAAGGTCGCGGATGAGCAGGCGGTGCAGCCGCAGCCGATCGTCGACGTCGTCACGCCGTTCGAGGACACCCACTGGGGCACGCGCGACATGACCGTGCGCGATCCGGACGGCCGCGTATGGCGCCTGCAGGCGCCGGGCAAGCAGGGCGCGTGAGGCGGCCATGACCGAACCTCGCGCGAACGCTCCCGACAGCACCGCCGCCCGCGTCGCGCTGTGGCGCGCACTGCACGTCGAACTCGATGCTCCGCCGGTGCTCGCCGACAAAGTCGGGCTGCAACTGCTCGCGCCGGAACCCGGCTGGCAGCAGCGCGGCGACATGGATCCGCAGTTCACGCGGCCGTTCCGTGCGTCGATCGTCGCGCGGGCGCGCTTCATCGAGGATTGGGTGGTCGAGCAGGCCGCGCGCGGCGTGAACCAGTACGTGATCCTCGGCGCGGGGCTCGACAGTTTCGTGCAGCGCCGGCCCGACATGGCGTCGCGCGTGACCGTCTTCGAAGTCGATCCGCCCGCGCCGCAGGCGTGGAAGCAGCGCCGCCTGGTCGAGCTCGGTTTCGGCGTGCCCGACTGGCTGCGTTTCGTGCCGGTCGATTTCGAGGCGAAACAGTCGTGGCGGGCCGCGCTCGTCGGCGCGGGCTTCGATGCGGGCAAGCCGGCGGTCGTGGTGTCCACCGGCGTCAGCATGTATCTGACGCACGAAGCGAATGCGGCCGCGTTGCGCGAAGTCGCGTCGCTCGCGCCGGGCTCGACGCTCGCGATGACGTTCCTGTTGCCGCTGGAGAATGCGGATCCGGAGGTGCGCCCCGGGCTGGAAATGGCCGCGAAGGGCGCGCGCGCCAGCGGCACGCCGTTCATCAGCTTCTTCATGCCGGCGCAGATCCAGGCGCTCGCGCGGGAGGCCGGTTTCGCGCACGCGGCGCACGTATCGGCCGCCGATCTGACGCGTCGTTACTTCGCCGATCGCACCGACGGCCTGCGGCCGCCGAACAACGCGGAAGAGCTGCTGGTCGCGACGGTCTGAGCCGTCGCGACCAAAGCGACCACGCTGACCATCACGCCCGTTCGAGCACGGCCATTTCCCGCACGACCACGAGCAGCACCGCGAGGCTTGCACCGCCCGACGCGCGCAGGTCCGCGAGCAGGTGCTCGTAGCGCACGAGCGCGGCTTCGCGGCGCGCGCGCCACGCGCCCACGATCGTCTCCGGTGTGGTCGAATCCGGCGATTCCGCGAGCGCGCTCGCCGCAAGCGTGCGCTTGAGGCGCGCGACTTCCGCGAGCGCGGCCGCGCGCGCCAGCATGTCCCAGTGCGTCGGCGTCGGCAGCGTCGCCGCGCGCTCGCCGATCCAGCTGTAATTGAGCAGCGTGCCGAGCGAGAAATCGACGCCCGCGACGAGTTCGAGGCTGCGGTTGCTGGTCGCGGCCACTTCGGCGATGTCGAGCAGCGCGGCCGAGATGTCGCCGCTTGCGACGCGCACCGCCAGCGCGCTGTCGACGCCGGCTTCGACCAGCACGCGCGGCCGTTCGGACAGCGCGTCGAGATCGTCGGCCGGCAGCAGCGACGGCAGTTGCGGCGCCAGCCGCTCCGCCGCGTCGCGGCAGCGCGCGATCAGCTCGGTGACGCCACCATCGGCCACCGCGCCGGATTGCAGGTGCCGCAGGAACCACAGCGCCGCGCGCTCCAGCAGCCGCGCAACGTCGACGAACATGCGCGCCTGCACGTCGTCGGCGACGCGGTTGTCGAGCGCGTCGATGTCGCGCCACACCGCATCGAGGTCGAACACGTCGCGCGCCATGATGCACGCCCGCACGATGTCGCCGGGCTTCGCGTCAGTTTCTTCCATCAGCCGGTGCACGAATGCGCAGCCGACGCGGTTCACGAGCGCGTTGGTCAGGTGCGTCGCGAGAATCTCGCGGCGCAGCGGATGGCGGCGCATCGGTTCGCTGAAGCGCTGCTGCAGCGGCTTCGGGAAGTAGTCGACGAGCATCGCGGCCACCAGCGGATCCTCGGGCACGTCGGATTCGAGCAGCGCGTCGTACAGCCACATCTTGCTGTACGCGAGCAGCACCGCGCGCTCCGGTGACGTGAGGCCGAGCTTCGCGGCCTGGCGTTCGGCCACTTCATCGTCGGTCGGCAGGAATTCGATCACGCGGTTCAGCCGGCCCGCGCGTTCGAGCCAGCGCATCAGGCGCGCCTCGGCGTCGAGCAGCTCGACCGCATAGCGGCCGGCGATCGATAGCGCCTGCGTCTGATAGTAGTTGTCGCGCAGCACGAGCAGCCCGACTTCGTCGGTCATTTCCGCGAGCAGCGCGTTGCGCTGCTTCTCGGTCATCTCGCCGTCGGACACGACGAGCCCGAGCAGGATCTTGATGTTGACTTCGTGATCCGAACAATCGACACCGGCCGAGTTGTCTATCGCATCGGTGTTGATGCGGCCGCCGCGCTGCGCGAACTCGATCCGGCCGAACTGCGTGCAGCCGAGGTTGCCGCCTTCGCCGACCACCTTGCAGCGCAGGTCCGTGCCGTTCACGCGCACCGCGTCGTTCGCGCGGTCGCCGACCTGCAGGTGGGTTTCGCGCGCGGCCTTCACGTAGGTGCCGATGCCGCCGTTGTACAGCAGGTCGACCGGCGCCTGCAGGATCGCGCGGATCAGCTCGGCCGGCGGCAGCGCGTGCGCGTCGATGCCGAGCGCGGCCTGCACGGCCGGCGACAGCGGGATCGTCTTCGCGGTGCGCGGGTAGACGCCGCCGCCCGACGAGATCGATGCCGGATCGTAGTCGGCCCAGCTCGAGCGTTCGAGCGCGAACATGCGCGCACGCTCGGCGAAGCTCGTCGCAGGATCGGGGTTCGGGTCGAGGAACACGTGCCGGTGATCGAACGCGGCGACGAGCCGGATATGCGGCGACAGCAGCATCCCGTTGCCGAACACGTCGCCCGACATGTCGCCGACGCCGACCACCGTGAAGTCGGTCGTCTGCGTATCGATGCCCATCTCGCGGAAGTGCCGCTTCACCGATTCCCACGCACCGCGCGCGGTGATCGCCATCTTCTTGTGGTCGTAGCCGACCGAGCCGCCGGACGCGAACGCGTCGTCGAGCCAGAAGCCGTATTCGTGCGAGATCGCGTTCGCGTAGTCGGAGAAGGTGGCCGTGCCCTTGTCGGCGGCGACGACCAGGTACGGGTCATCCGGATCGTGACGCACGACGTCGGGCGGCGGCACGATCGCGTTGCTCACCAGGTTGTCGGTCAGGTCGAGCAGGCCGCGCAGGAAGGTCTGGTAGCATGCGATGCCTTCGCGCATCCACGCTTCGCGATCGCTCGGCGGCGGCGGGTTCTTCACGACGAAGCCGCCTTTCGAGCCGACCGGCACGATCACGACGTTCTTCACCATCTGCGCCTTCATCAGCCCGAGCACCTCGGTGCGGAAATCCTCGCGGCGATCCGACCAGCGCAGGCCGCCGCGCGCGACGCGTCCGCCGCGCAGGTGCACGCCTTCGACTCGCGGCGAATACACCCAGATCTCGAACATCGGCTTCGGTTCGGGCAGCCCCGGCACTTTCGCCGGATTGAACTTGAACGACAGGTACGGTTTCGATTCGCCGTTCGCGTCGACGAGGAAGTAGTTCGTGCGCTCGGTCGCGTTGATCACGCCGAGGAACTGGCGCAGGATGCGGTCCTCGTCGAGGTTCGGCACCTGGTCGAGCGCGCCTTCGATCGCCTTCAGCAGCCGTTCGGCCTGCACGTCACGCGTGTCGCCGGTGGCCGGGTCAAAGCGCAGCAGGAACAGCTCGACGAGTTGCCGCGCGATTGCCGGGTTGCCGGTCAGCGCGCGCTCGATATACGCGTCGCTGAAGGTCGAGCCGACTTGCCGCAGGTATTTCGCATACGCGCGCAGGATCGTCACTTCGCGTGCGCTCAGGTGGGCGCGCAGCACGAGGCGGTTGAAGTCGTCGTTCTCGATCCGGCCGCTCCAGATCTGGTCGAACGCATCCTCGAACAGGCCCTTCACGCGTTCGATGTCGAACTCGGTGTCGTCGGCGAGTTCGAGGCCGAAGTCGTGTACCCACGCGTGCGCGGCATCTTGCGTCTGGATCCGGTACGGCCGCTCTTCGTCGACGCGCACGCCGAGATGCTCGAGCATCGGCAGGCTGCGCGACAGCGCGATCGGGTCGCCCGCGCGATAGACCTTGAAGCGGAACGCACGCGCCTCGGCCTCGATCGGCCGGTACAGGTTCATCGCGAGCTGCCCCGAATCCTTCACGCGCTCGATCAATTCGATGTCGCGCACGGCCGTGCGTGCCGGATAGTCGTCGCGATAGCCGGCGGGGAACGAGTCGGCATAGCGCTGCAGCAGGCGGTTGCCTTGCTCTTCGCCGAATGCGTCGAGCAGCGCGTCGGCGAGGTCGTCCTGCCAGCGGCGCGTGACCTGCACGAGCCGCGTTTCGAGCTCGCGCGTGTCGACGTCGGGCATCGTGCCCGGTTCCGCGTGCACGACGAAATGAATGCGCGCGATCGCCGATTCCGACAGCAGCGGCGTGAATTCGACGTTCACGCCGTTGTACGCATCGATGAGCAGCTTCGCGATGCGCCGGCGCAGGTCGGTGTTGTACTTGTCGCGCGGCACGAACACGAGGCACGACACGAAGCGGTCGAAGCGGTCGCGGCGCACGAACAGGCGTGTGCGCTGGTGTTCCTGCAGCCGCAGGATGCCGAGCGCGATGTCGTAGAGCTGGTCCTCGTCGGCCTGGAACAGCTCGTCGCGCGGATAGGTTTCGAGCACCGTCACGAGCGATTTGCCGAGATGTCCCTTCGGCAGGAAGCCCGCGCGCCGCACGATGTTCGCGCACTTGCGGCGCACGATCGGGATCTCGGCGCTCGACACCATGTAGGCGGTCGATGTGTAGAGCCCGATGAAGCGGCGCTCGCCGGCGACTTTGCCGTCGGGGCCGACGAGTTTCACGCCGACGTAGTCGAGATAGCCGGGCCGGTGCACGGTCGCGCGCGAGTTCGCCTTGGTCAGGAAGATCGGCCAGGAGCCGGTGATGATGTCGGCGGCGGCCTGCGGCAGCGGCGTGACGTCGGGTGCGCCCGACGTGCGCAGCGATTCGCGCAGGATGCCGAAGCCGGTGCCTTCGATGCCGCGGAGCCCGAAGCCCGAGCCGTCCGATACCAGCGCGTAGTCGCGCTGGCCGAGGAACGTGAAGTGATCGGCGGCCATCCATTCGAGGAACGCGCGTGCCTCGATGTCTTCCGCGGTCGATTCGCGCGCCTTCATTTCCTTGATCGTCGCGCGCGCGATGTCGACGATCTTCGGCCAGTCTTCCACTGACGCGCGCACGTCGCCGAGCACGTGCGCGATGTCGTTGCGCAACGTGTTGAGCAGCGCAGCATCGCCGCAGCGGTCGACTTCGAAATGGATGAACGAGGCGAGCTGCGACTGGCCGTCGCCGGGTGTCGCGCCGCCCGCGTCGACGCGCTCGATGCCGCCATCGCGACCGCGCCAGATGCGGAAGACCGGGTGCAGTGCCGAGTGCAGCGCGAGCCCGAGGCGGTTGACGGCCATCGTCACCGAATCGACGAGGAATGGCATGTCGTCGTTGACGATCTCGATGACCGTGTGGTCGGAATGCCAGCCGTGCTGTTCGAGGATCGGGTTGTACACGCGCAGCCGTTCGCTGCCGGGCACGAATTTCTGGGCGGTCTGCCAGTGCGCCATCGCGGCGCCGTAGAGATCGGCGATGCTGCGGCTTTGCAGATCGTCGGCATCGACGAAATCGTAGTAATGACGCAGGAAGGGTTCGACGATCCGGAACGTGGCTTCGGGCAGGCGCCCGCGCGCGAATTCGACGACGTCCGAGAGCAGGTGTGCGACGACTTCCTCGTTCTTCGCTTCCATGGCGGTCTCCTCGTCGGGTGGCCATCGGCTGCTGCGTCTGTCCGGCATTATGCGCCGATTGCGTGACAAAGCGATGTGCGGGCGCACAACGAGCGGCGGCCTGGAGAGACCGCGTGCAGCGCCCGTCGTGGGCGTTGCAGTGGGTGAATCAGTGCAGGGCACGCGGCGCCGAAACGACGCCGCCTTTGACGCTCAGCGCTCGTCGCTCCACAGCTTCCCGGCCGTCGCCCAGTTCTCTTTCTTCACGTCGGTGAGAATGATATCGACCGAGCCCGGCGCGCAGCCGAGCGTTTCGCATGTGACGCGCGTGATGGCTTCGACGAATTCGCGCTTCTGGTCGACGGTGCGGCCTTCGAAGAGCTGGATATTGAAAGTCGGCATGACGGAATGCTCCGATGGTTGGGGTGAATGATTCGCGGGGAGCCGGCGGCGTCAGTCGCGATACGTCGGATCGATCCGGTCGAGCCGGCGCAGCAGCGCCGGCCATTCCAGTTCGCCTTCGATCGCGCCGCCGTCGCGCAGCTGTTCGGCGGTGCGGTCGGCGATGGCCGGGTCGGGCAGCACGAGCGGCCCGCCGCCAGCCTGCGCGCGTACCTGGATATCGCACGCCTTGATCAGCGTATCCATCAGCACATAGGCTTCGGCCACGGTGCGGCCGACCGTCAGCGTGCCGTGGTTGCGCAGCAGCATCGCGGATTTCGCACCGAGGCTCGCGGTCAGTCGCGCGCCTTCGGCCGGCGAGAACGCGAGCGCCTCGTAGTCGTGGTACGCGAGGTCGCCATGAAAGCGCAGCGCGTGCTGCGACGCGGGCAGCAGCCCGTCGCGCTGGATCGATACGGCAATGCCGGCCGTATTGTGCAGGTGCATCACGCACACGGCATCGGCGCGCGCGGCATGCACGGCCGCGTGCAGCGCGAAGCCCGTCACGTTGACCGCATGCTCGCTGTCGCCGATCCGGTTGCCGGCCAGGTCGATCTTCACGAGATTCGATGCGCGGACTTCATCGAAGGTGAGGCCGAACGGGTTGATCAGGAAGTGGCCGGGCTCGCCGGGCACGGTCGCGGAAAGATGCGTGTAGATCAGGTCGTCCCAGCCGTTCAGCGCGACGAGCCGGTACGCGGCGGCGAGGTCGACGCGCATCCGGCGTTCGGCGTCCGAGATCGGGCCGCCGGGTTTCACGGCATCAGGACGGTGTGCGAATGACGACATCGGGTTCTCCGAGGGTGAAGCGGCG
>NZ_JAAGPE010000059.1:0-240 GCF_017104605.1 Burkholderia sp. Ac-20384
TTTCATTAAAAAAAAAAAAAAAATATTATTGATCAGGACGTAGGCGCTTTGAATGTAATCGTACTAGTACGGCGACACAGATCGGGTGAGCACAAAATCACACCTCATCCACGCGTGCACTTCGACAGTCCAGTTCATCCGTTCGTTATTAGATATCATCGTGCAAACCGTCATGACTTTTACTACACCTGATTTTAATTCATAGTCCACCAACAGTACAAGTCACCTGTAAGAAGTGAT
>NZ_JAAGPE010000571.1:0-2463 GCF_017104605.1 Burkholderia sp. Ac-20384
CCCACGGCAGCCGCAGCGTGTCCGGCGGCAGCTCGCCCGCCGCCGGGTGATAGCGCACCGACGGCAGCAGCGGCTGCGCGGCCACCGCGCCGGGGCCGACCAGCTGCTCGACGTCGAACACGCGGATCGCGTCGGAACCGGCCTCGACGTATGCGACGACCGTATTGCTCGTGCCGAGGTCGATCCCGACCGTATAGCGCTTCATCGCGCTCAGGCAGCGCCGCGCACGTCGAACTCGACCTTCCAGCGCTCGTTCGTGCCGCTCGGGATCGCCTCGAGTTCGAGCGTGCCGGCTTCGGTCACGCGCGCATGCAGCTTCACCGGTACGACCTCACCGACCGTGCGCCCTTCGGCGGGCAGCGTCGCCTGGATTTCTTCCAGTTCCTGCAGCTCTTCCGCCGACCAGTAGTCGAGCAGCGTGCCGACCTGATCCTGGCGGCGCACCGACGAACCGAAGAAGCGGAACTGCACCGGTTCGCCGACGACGAGGCCGAACTCCTGCGGCGGCAACGCCGCGTCCGAGCCTTCCTCCATCCCGAACGGCGCGACGCACAGCGCCTGCACCGGCGGTTCGAGCCCCGGCACCGCGGGCATCGCCGATTCGATCGCAACGTAGTACGCACGCGCCGTGCCGCCGCGAATGCGCACGCCACGGCCGCGCTTCACGTAGCCGTAGTACGCCGCACCGCGTGCGACCGCGAGATCGAGATCCGCGCCTTCGAGCAGGCGCGCGGGCGGCGCACCTTCGGCGGCGAGCCAGCTGTTGAGCGTATCGAGCACGCGCTGCGTGAGCAGCGCCGACTTGAACACGCCGCCGTTGAACAGCACGGCCGTCGGATGCAGGAACGTCGCGCCCTGCGGCAGCGTGCGCTGCACGCCTTCGAGCGAATCGAGCGCCGCGACCTGGCGGCCGAGGAACGCCGCGAGATGGCGCGTGATGCCCGCGTCCTGCGCATACGGCAGGCCGAGCTGCGTCAGGCCGACGCGCGCGCGGCTCACCGGGCGCGCGGCTGCGTCCACCTGCGGGAAGAAGCCTTCGAGGATCGTCTGCGTGAGTTCCGCGCGCGTGAGCTCCGTGCGGATCGACCCGCCGATCAGCTTCGAGCCGCGGCTCGGCACGACGAGCGGCACCGCGTCGGTCGTCGGGTCGGACAGCAGCGTTTCCTTCGCGGAACGGCACGCGTACGTGAGCGCGCGCAGTTGCCACGGATCGGCCTGCGTGCCCTGCTGTGCGAGCTTGCGCGCCACGATGTGCGCTAGCGCGAGGTCCATGTTGTCGCCGCCGAGCAGGATGTGCTCGCCGACTGCCACGCGATGCAGTTCGAGATTGCCTTCGCGCTCGACCACCGCGATCAGCGACAGGTCGGTCGTGCCGCCGCCGACGTCGACGCACAGGATCAGGTCGCCGACCTGCACCTGCTTGCGCCAGCCACCCTGGCTCTTCTGGATCCAGCTGTACAGCGCGGCCTGCGGCTCTTCGAGCAGCGTCATCCGCGAGTAGCCGGCGGCGCGAGCGGCCTCGGCCGTCAGTTCGCGCGCGGCCGGGTCGAACGACGCGGGGATCGTGACCGTCACGTCCTGATCCGCGAACGGCGCGTCGGGATGCGTGTGGTCCCACGCTTCGCGCAGGTGCGTCAGGTAGCGGATCGAGCTTTCCAGCGGCGACACGCGCGACACTTCCGGCGGCGCATCGCTCGGCAGGATCGCCGCGCGGCGGTCGACGCCCGGATGGCACAGCCAGCTCTTCGCGCTCGACACGAGGCGGATCGGCGTGCCGGCGCCGCGCGTGCGGGCCATTTCGCCGACCGCGAACGCGCGCGAGGCCGTCCACGGCAGCGTCAGGTCGCCTTGCGTGAGTTCACTTTCATGCGGCAGGTAGAGGAACGACGGCAGCAGGTCGCGCGACTCCAGCGCGCCGGGCGCAGTGAGCTGCGCGATCGGCAGCACCTGCTGCGTGATGGTTTCGCCGTCGCTCGCGGCGCTGTCGACATACGACAGCGCGCAGTGGGTCGTACCGAGATCGATACCGATCGAATAGCGCGGATCGCTCACAGTTCCACCTCCGCCGGTGCGACGACCGAGGCGTCGTGGCTGCCCGTCAGCTTCGGCAGGCGCACGTCGGCCACCCGCCAGCCTCGATGGCTGACGGTGCCCGTGAACGGCGCGGCGCCGACCACGTTGCCCGTCACGCGCACGGCCGTTGCGTCGAAGCCGGCCGGCAGCGTCACGCGGCTGCCTTCGGCTTCGTCGCGCACCGGCACGATCGTGAAGTGTTCGCGCAGCGCGGCACGGCAGCCGTCGTGCACGAGGCGCGCGGCCGCGCCGATCTCGGCGTCCGCGTAGCCGGCGATGTCTTCCTCGACGAAGTCGATGAAGCGCGCATCGCGCTGCAGCAGGCCGAGCAGTTGCAGGGCGGCCTGCGGGCTCGCTTCGCGCAACTCGGGCGCCGGCGCCTTCACGGGC
>NZ_JAAGPE010000572.1:0-2539 GCF_017104605.1 Burkholderia sp. Ac-20384
ACGGCCAGTTGCGCGGCCGCGCCGGGCGCGCACATGTCGCGCCCGGCCTCGGCCACCACGACGCGACACGCGCCGGCCCTCACTGCGTCGGCCGCGACGGCGCCTGCCTGCCCGCCAAGCGCGCGCAGGTCGATCCACGGATAGCGATGCATGGAAACCCTCGATGGTCGAAAAAGCCGGGCACGACGGCCCGGCGCACCGGCTCAGGCGGCCAGGTGCGCGGCACGCCGCTCGACGCCGTGCACGGCATCGGACAGGCGGCGGATCAGCGGCGCGGCCTTCGGCGCGGCGAACACGTTGCGGCCGGCTGCAATGCCGAGCGCACCTGCATTCATCACGCGCGACGTGAACGCGACGAACTCGTCTTCCGGCAGCTTCGCGCCGCCCGCGACCAGCACCGGCAGCGACGAGCCGGCGATGATGTCGGCCATGCTCGCGGCATCGCCGCTGTACGGCAGCTTGACGATGTCGGCGCCGAGATCCGCCGCGACGTTCGCCGCGTGGGCGATCAGTTCGGTCTGCGGACGATCGCCGACGCCCGGGCCGCGCGGATAGATCATCGCGAGCAGCGGCACCGACCAGCGCGCACACTCGGCTGCGATGCGGCTCAGGTCGAGCAGTTGCTGGGTTTCCGTCTTCGAACCGAGATTCACGTGCACGCTGACCGCGTCCGCGCCGCATGCCATTGCATCCTCGACGCTCGCGAACAGCGTCTTCGCGTTCACGTCCTCCGCATAGCGCGTGCAGCCGTTCAGGTGCACGACGAGCGCGAGATCGCTCAGCACGTCGGGGGACAGGAAGCGTGCGCGGCCGCGATGCACGACGATCGCATCGCCGCCGTGCGCGGCGATGTCGCCAACCAGTTGCCGCAACTGCTGCGGATGGGCGATGGGCCCGTCCGCGAGCGAATGGTCGAGCGGCACCATCAGACACTTGCCCGACGCGGCACGCACCACCCGCCGCATCCTGAGCGCCTTGCCAGAAACCGATAGAAGAGCGTTCATCCTTGATTCCTCGCCAGAAATGGAGAGGCCGGCCCGTGCGACTTCAGCCTGCCCCCGGGGTGCCCGCTTGCGGGCGGAACTGGAGCAACAACCGAGCAACGCTTGCAGCAAATCTTGCATCGTGTAAGACTTGCATAGACCCAATCATCCTATGATTGGATCATCCTTGCAAGTACATTGCGAGCGACTTTGTTTCCCGACCGGGGGACGCATTCGACGCGGCATCGGTTCCCCTTTGCAGACAACGGCAGCACATCAACCTGTGAGGTGTCTATGAAGTTCGGCGTGTCCTTTCTGCCCGATACCGGCCCGGCCGACCGCCCGGCTGCTGATTACTACGCGAACGCGCTGAAGCTCAGCGCACTGGGCGACAAGCTCGGCTACGCGTACGTGAAGATGACCGAGCACTACCTGAAGCCGTACGGCGGCTACAGCCCGTCGCCGCTGATGTTCCTCGCCGCTGCCGCCGCGCAGACGAAGTCGATCCGCCTGATGACGGGCGGCATCCAGGCGTCGTTCCATCATCCGATCCAGCTCGCGGCCGAGGCCGCACAGCTCGACGCGATCTCGAACGGGCGGCTCGAACTGGGCTTCGCGCGCGCGTTCCTGCCGTACGAATTCGATGCGTTCGGCATCGATCTCGATTCGAGCAAGGCACGCTTCCAGCAGACGATCGACGCGACGGTGCGGCTGCTGACCGAAGAATCGGTCAGCGAGGACACGCCGTTCTTCCGCTACCGCGACGCGCAATCGCTGCCGCGCCCGACGCAGCAGCCGCGTCCGCCGGTCTGGGTCGCGGCGCTGCTCACGCCGTCGAGCTTCGAGTGGATCGGCGAACGCGGCTTCAACCTGCTGATGGCCGCGCCGCCGCGCAAGGACGCGCTCGCGAAGACGCAGGACATGGTGGCGCTCTATCGCGAGACGTTCGAGCGCCATCACGGCCATACGGGCCGCCGGCCGCAGGTCGCGATCAGCATCCCGCTGATGATCGGCACGTCGGACTCGCACGCGCTGGCGCTCGCGGAGCCGCGCCTGCGCCATCACTGGCGCTATTTCGCGGAAGCCGCGAAGTCGTGGGAGCAGGTGCAGTCGTCGGCCTACCAGGGCTACAACGAGGCGATGAAGAACAAGATGGGCGGCATGGACACGGCCGACCTCGACGCGACCGCCGTGCTCGGCACGCCCGACACCGTGCGCCAGCGCATTCGCGCACTGGAAGCCGATCTCGGGCTCGACGCGATCCTGTGGCACATCGACTATGGCGCGCAGCCGTACGAGCTGATGAGCAACAACCTGGAGGTGTTCGCCCGCGACGTGCTGCCGGGACTATGACGCCATGCCGATCCCTTCCGGACCCACAGCGAACCCGCCCATGACACCTTCCCTGTCACTCGACACGATCGTCGTCGGCGCCGGGATCGGCGGCCTGGCCGCCGCGCTCGCGCTGCGCCGCGCCGGCCATCGGGTCACCGTCCTCGAGCAGAGCCGGGCGTTCCGCGAAGTCGGCGCGGGGCTGCAGGTCGTGCCGAACGCCA
>NZ_JAAGPE010000573.1:0-2302 GCF_017104605.1 Burkholderia sp. Ac-20384
CGGCCGGCCGGCATCGCGCCACCGAGAATCGCGTCGCGCACGCGGCGCAGCAACTGGCGCTGCAGCGAAGGCGCGCCCGGCGTGCGCGCCAGCGGCGCGTCGAGCGGCAGCGACGGTGCATCACCGGCAGGAAGGACAGTCGTCATCGGAACATCGCAGCGTGAAAATGTTGGAACGTGGCGCACGGCCAGTGGCGGACGGCTAGTTGCGCACGGCTAGTGGCACCCAGCTAGCGAAGAACGGCTCGCAGTTCGCGCCCCAAAATTCGTGGCACCATAAATTTGCCGATCTCTGGCGCTTCTCATGGTACCTCGTCGCGACTACGATCGTCTGCATGCCGGCATGTCGCCGGCCGCCAACCGAAGCGAGATCGACCTTGTCCACGCTCACCAACGCTTTCCAGCAACCCATCGGCCACCCCGTTCCCGACTGGTCCGCGCGCCCGCGCCCGGAGCGCATCGTGCTCGAAGGCCGCTACTGCCGGCTCGAACCGCTCGACGCCGAGCGCCATGCGGCCGACCTGCACGCCGCCTATGCCCAGGCGCCGGACGGCAGCGACTGGACCTATCTCGCACACGGCCCGTACGCCGACGAATCGAGCTACCGCGACTACGCGCGGACCGCGCAGGCGAGCCCGGATCCGTTGCACTACACGGTGATCGACCGTGCCACGGGCCGCGCGGTCGGCACGCTTGCACTGATGCGCATCGATCCGGCCAACGGCGTAATCGAGGTCGGCTCCGTCACGTTCTCGCCGCTGCTCAAGCGCACGCCGATTTCGACCGAAGCGCAGTTCCTGCTGATGAAGTACGCGTTCGACACGCTCGGCTACCGGCGCTACGAATGGAAGTGCGACGACCTGAACATCCCGTCGCGCAAGGCCGCCGCCCGCCTCGGCTTCCGCTACGAAGGCACGTTCCGGCAGGCGATCGTCTACCGCAGCCGCAATCGCGACACCGCGTGGTTCTCGATCATCGACAGCGAATGGCCGGATGTCCGCGCCGCGTTCGACGCGTGGCTCGCGCCGGAGAACTTCGACGCGCAGGGCGAGCAGCGCCAGTCGCTCACCGCGATCCGCCACGCGCAGGCAAGCGCGCGCGATGCGGCCAGCCGCGCGAACGACGCCACGCGCGTCACGGTGCGCCCGCTCGTCGCCGCCGACGAAGCCGCATGGCGCCCGCTGTGGCAGGGTTATCAGAAGTTCTACGACACTGCGCTGAGCGACGCGGTATTCGCGACGACGTGGGCCCGCCTGATGGATCCCGCCGAGCCGATGTTCGTGCTCGGCGCATTCGACGCATCAGGTGCGCTGGTCGGGATCGTGCATGCGATCTACCACCGCTCGTGCTGGACCGAAGGGCCGTACTGCTACCTGCAGGACCTGTACACCGCGCCCGACGCACGCGGGCAAGGCGCTGGCGGCGCGCTGATCGAGGCCGTGTACGAACATGCCCGCGACGCCGGCGCGAGCCGCGTGTACTGGCTCACGCATGAAACCAACACGACCGCGCGCGCGCTGTACGACAAGCTCGCGAACAACGCCGGGTTCATCCAGTACCGGCACGACGTGAAGAAGTAACACGGCATGGCGGCCGGCCGCCGGCGTTCAGCCCGGCACGTCGGCCGGCTCGCGCGCCTCGTCGCTCTCCGGGGCGACGTCACGTGCCACGCCGGCCGCACCCGGCACCGACGCCGGGCAGATCATCTCGTCGCCATTGGCCGGCACGGGCCGGCGTACCGGCCGGAACACCGGCTCGCCCGGCTCGATCGGCTGCCCGGATATCGCGCAGCGGCCCGGCTGCAACGCGACGCGCAGGCGCCAGCGCTGTTCGCCGTAATGGCACCGGCCGCTTTCGACCCAGCGAACCAGCAACGCATTGTCGTCGGCCTCCAGCACCGTGACGAACAGTTGCGGGCGCAACGGCGAGACGGCCGCTGCGGCGTGCTCGGGAACCGGCGCTCGGCCGATCGTCACGCGCGGATGCGCGACGCCGCCACCTGGCGGCATCGCATCGTCTTCGTCCCATGCCGGCGCATCGCACGGCGGGTCTTCCTCAAAAATCAGGCTTTCCATGGTGTTGAGCATGCTTGACGGATTTCCGTGCAGGTTGAACGGCGCCGCGCTCAGCGCCGGCCCATCGGTGCGCGCAGCAGCGACAGGCCGATCGCCGCGCCGGTGACGGCGGCCGCGAGCATCAGCCCGATGCCGCCCGACCAGCCGAATGCACCGACGATCCCGCCGATCGCCAGCGGCCCGATCACCTGTCCGAGATAGTTGCCCTGCACGACCCAGCCGATGCTG
>NZ_JAAGPE010000574.1:0-237 GCF_017104605.1 Burkholderia sp. Ac-20384
GTGGTGCAGTAGTCTGTGTCAGTTTGATTGTAGTGTCGATGTTCGGTGAACATGGGTTGTACTTGTAGGCGAGTGTCACTGTATCGTTTATAAGTGTTGGTAGTCGAATCTTCAGCATGGTCGGCTGCTCGAGATGTACCATGATGTCGAGTTAATGTATGCGATATATTCTTGTTGTTCGTTGTCTAATATCGGGGCGGGGGGGGGGGGGGGGGGGGGGGGGGGGGGTTTTTTTTT
>NZ_JAAGPE010000575.1:0-2227 GCF_017104605.1 Burkholderia sp. Ac-20384
TGCACCGTGCGGACGATCGCGACGATGAGCGCGCGCACCTTGGTCCGGCGCAGGCTGCGCGAGCGCACGGCCATCGTGAACGCGAGCGCGAAGCTCACGAGCACGTTGAGGATCGCCATGCTGAGCACGCCGGCGCCGGCCCACCACAGCTCGGGCGTGCCGAGCGCGTCCTTGCCCAGCACGCCGAGCGCGATGCCGATCGAACCGGCCGACAGCGTCACGTGCCGCACCTCGAACGGGAACATGAACACGGTGACGATCGCCGGAATGAGGCCGAGCATCAGGCCGAGGCCGACGTTCGCGACCACGCCGGCCACGTTCGACCGGCAGAAGTGCGCGAGCTTCGCGGCACCGGCCGCACCGAGCGTGAGGCGCAGACGGCGGTTGTACGTGAGCGCGTCGCCGACCCGGTGCAGCACGAACCAGTTGTCGGCCCAGCCCGCGATCAGGCTCGACGCCCACAGCAGCACACCGGTCAGCGCCGCGTAGAGCGGCGTCGGGCCGAGCAGCGAGAACGAGTGCAGTGTCACGTGCGCCTTTTCCGGCGAGATCAGGTTCGCGTGCAGCACGTTGCCCGCGAACAGCTGTACCAGCAGGCACACGGGCAGCACGACGAGCACGTTGCCGGAAATCGCGGCGGCCTGCGTGCGGATCAGCGCGATCACCGACGACACGAACGCCTTCACGCCTTCCTCGTGGCCGGTGTCGTCGAGCTCGCGCGCGAGCGTCGGTGCGGTCATCGCGGGCTGCTTGGTCGCGAGCGTGAAATGCAGGAAGTGCATCAGCATGAAGCTGGCCGCGTAGTTGACGCCCGCGAGCAGCCCTTCGAACATCGATTGCAGGTGCGCGCCCGTGATCGCGAATTTCACGCACACGGTCACGACCGTGACGAGGCCGCCGCCCGCGGCCATCCGCAGCATCTTCAGGTACTCGGCGCGGCCGCGCGAGATGTAGTGCTCGCCGGTGTCCGCGTTGGTTTCGACGAGCTTGCGCGCGAACAGCGAGAAGTTGCTGCGCACGAGGTGCGACACGCTCTGGCTGTTGTGGTTCGCGTCGACGAGCTCGGCCGTCAGGTGCGCCATGCCGTGCAGGTCGTCGCGCGCCATCCACGCGTTCAGCAGCATCTCGGCGCGCAGGATACGCATGCGCATCCGCTCGACCTGGAACACGATGTCGACCGACACGCCGTTGCGGTACAGGTGCGAGAACACGTCGTCGACGGCGATCCGGCATTCGTCGAGCAGCACGCGCAGGTAGTTCACCTCGTGCAGCAGCTTGCTCGGGTCGCCGCCGTCCTCGACGGCCGCGTGCGCGGTCTCGACCGCGAGCATCGCGCGCATGAGGCGGTAGAACGGCTGCGTTTCGAGCGGCTTGCGTGCGTCGTCGTCGGAGAGCCGGCTGCGCACCGTCTGCGACAGGCCGGTCGAGCTGATCTGGCAGGTCAGGTTGTGCAGTGCGGCCAGCAGGTCGCGCGAGAACGAACCCGGTTCATGGCGCTCTTCGTCGGTGACGTCGAACGAGATCAGCTCGGCGAGGCGCGCGAGGAGATCGTCGGGCAGCGTGTCGATCCATTGCGCGTCTTCCGGCGTCGGGAACATCAGCGTGAACAGCGCCGACAGTTCGCGGCGGTTCGGCGCGGGCGGGATCAGCGACGAGTCGATCCGCTCGAACAGCGCGCCGAAGAAGCCTGAGTGCACGGGCATGCCGGCGTCGCACAGGAGCGAGATGCCGTCGCACTCGCGCAGGATGCCGCGCAGGATACGCGCGGCGTGGGTTTTCCACGCGGGATTGCGATCGAGCACGTGGAACAGGTAGCGCAACCGCGCATGGGCCGGATACGCGCGCGCATCGGCGTCGCGATCGGCCGGCGTGTCCTGCGCGGCCTGCATCGTGCCGGTGCGGCGCAGCCAGTGCGCGAGCTCGATCAGCCATTCGCTGCGCTCGGCGTACGACGCATCGGCGTCGGCGTGCGCGAGCAGCGCATCGAGCTGGTGACCGGCATTGCGCGACGCGCGCCACTTCTTGATCAGGGTCGTCAGGGAACGAAACATAAACGGAATAGCGAAAGCCCTCGGCGGGCGGGTTCGGGATGCCGGCCGGGGAAACGGCGCGGCGCCGGGGAGAACGGGTGAGACGGGGCCGGTTGCCGGACGACGACCCGCGATGCGGCTGCCCCGCTGCGGTGCACGCCGATCGCGTGCGGGCGCCGGGAGGCACGGCGGTCGGG
>NZ_JAAGPE010000576.1:0-2368 GCF_017104605.1 Burkholderia sp. Ac-20384
TTTCGTCAACGCGACGTCGCGTGCCGACAAGCAATGGCCGGACGCCGCGTGGATCGAGCTCGGCCAGGCCCTCGTGCGGCGCGGCGCGTCGCTCGTGCTGCCGTGGGGCAACGACGCGGAACGCGCGACCAGCGAGCGGCTCGCAAAAGAGTTCGGCGCGGCGGCGATCGTGCCGCCGCGGCTGTCGCTGCCGGCGGTGGTCGGGCTGATCGACGGCGCGGCCGCCACCGTCGGGGTTGATACAGGTCTGGTTCACATCGCGGCCGCGCTGAAGCGTCCGACGGTCGAACTGTACAATTTCGCGACGGCCTGGCGGACCGGCGGCTACTGGTCGCCGAACGTCGTCAATCTCGGCACGGCGGGGCAACCCCCGTCGATCGCGCAGGTGAAGTCGGCGCTCGCAGGCTTCGGTCTCCTGTAACGCTGTCACACGCGCGAACCCACGCGAACCGAACATGAGCGAATCCCAGATCATCGAAGTCCCGTCCGCCGACTGGAGCGGACACAACCTGTCGGCGCCGCGCGAGCAACTGCTGGCCGCGGTCGAGGAAGGCAAGGTGCTGTATTTCCCGCACCTGCGCTTCGCGATCGAAGGCGGCGAGGAAGCGCTGCTCGATCCGGCGCTCGCCGACCCGAAACGCAAGAACATCAGCCTCGCGCCGAACGGCGGCGCGCTCGCCGGCGTGCTCGGCGACAACGTCACGCAGTCGGCCGTGCGCGCACTCGTCGCGCGCTTCCAGCAGCAGGCCGGCACGCTCGTCGACGGCCTCTTTCCCGAATACCGCGGCAAGCTGCGCGTCGCGCCGACCAGCCTGCGGCTGATGCAGGTCGAGACGCGCCAGACATCGTGGCGCAAGGACGACAGCCGGCTGCACGTCGACGCATTCCCGTCGCGGCCCAACTACGGCGAGCGCATCCTGCGCGTGTTCACGAACGTGAACCCGGCCGGCGTGCCGCGCGTGTGGCGTGTCGGTGAGCCGTTCGAGGACGTCGCGAAGCGCTTCCTGCCGCACATCAAGCCGCAGTTGCCGGGCGCCGCATGGCTGCTGAACCTGCTGCACGTGACGAAGTCGCCGCGCAGCGCGTACGACCACCTGATGCTGAACCTGCACGACAGCATGAAGGCCGATCTCGACTACCAGAAGACGGCTCCGCAGCAGACGATGCCGTTTCCGCCGGGCTGCGTGTGGATATGTTTCTCGGATCAGACTTCGCACGCTGTGATGTCCGGCCAGTTCATGCTCGAACAGACCTTCTTCCTGCCGGTCGACGCGATGGTGCGCCGCGAATGCGCGCCGCTCGGCATTCTCGAACGCCTGAAGGGCAGGGCGCTGGTTTGAGCGCGCCTCTTCTCCGTTGCAACATGAGGGTCGCCGCATGCTGAGGGTGATCTATCGCGCGCTGTGGTGGCTCGTCGCACCGATCGCCGTCATCCGGCTTTACGTGCGCTCGCGCAAGGAGCGCGGCTATCGCGAGCACATCGGCGAACGTTTCGGCCACGTGGCCGGCCGCTCGCGCGACGACCGCGCGCCGCTGATCTGGGTGCATGCGGTATCGGTCGGCGAGACGCGCGCGGCGCAGCCGCTGATCGACGCGCTGATGCATGCCCGCCCCGATGCGCGCATCCTGCTCACGCACATGACGCCGAGCGGCCGCGCGACCGGCGAACAGATCTTCGGCGATCGCGTGCTGCGCTGCTATCTGCCGTACGACATGCCCGGCGCGGTACGACGCTTCCTGCGCGCGTGGCGGCCGACGCTCGGCCTCGTGATGGAAACCGAGGTGTGGCCGACGCTGATCGACGAATGCCGCCGCGCGGATGTGCCGCTGGTGCTGACCAATGCGCGCATGTCCGCGCGTTCGTTCCGGCGTGCATCGAAGTTCGGCGCGGCGACGCACGACGTGTTCGGCGGCTTCTCGCGCGTGCTCGCGCAGAGCCCGGCCGATGCGGAGCGGCTGTCGTCGCTCGGCGCGCGCAACGTGACCGTGCTCGGCAACCTGAAGTTCGACATGACGACGCCGCCGGAACTCGCGGCGCGCGGCCACGCGTGGCGCGAGGCGATCGGCGCGCGGCCCGTGTGGGTGGCCGCGAGCACGCGCGAGAACGAGGAGGCGCTGGTACTCGACGCATTCGCGGCGATGCGCACGCCCGGCGCGCTGCTGGTGCCCGTGCCGCGTCATCCGCAGCGCTTCGCCGAGGTCCAGGCGCTCGTCGAGCGCAGCGGGCTCAAGTGCGCGCGACGCCCGGTGTGTGCTGCCGACAATGTCGCGCCCCCGGCCGGTCGGCCGGCCGCCGCCCCGCCTCCCGCCCCCTAATCCGCTCCACCCCGACGAGCCTCGTGGCGGGCCAGACTGCAACATTATCTCT
>NZ_JAAGPE010000577.1:0-2522 GCF_017104605.1 Burkholderia sp. Ac-20384
CTTCAGGCCAGCCTCGGCTTCCTTCAAGATGCTGATGATTTGCTCTTCGGTGAATCGCTTTTTCATTGCCGTTCCTCTCTGGAACGGACTCTACACCGTCACCGTACTAAACGCGGGGAGCAGGTCACAGGCGCCGTTGCGCTCGTTGACCTGTCCGGGCGGCTTAGGCTGGCCCGCAGAATAGCCTAGATGCAGATTCATCTCGGCGCCCATCGCGCGCTCGATTAGCGCCTTATTGAGGCGCCGGCGTCGCGGCATTGATCGCGTCGGCTGTTATTGGGCCGTTACCGAATTGCTCAAGCAACTCGCCGGGTATGGCCGGAAGGTCTATCGGCCGGGCTTTCGGTTTGCGAGGCATGCATTCCCCTTCGGAGCATCATATGCCTTGAACACGAAATAACTGCCAACCCCGTTTCATGATCGACACGAACATCTCCATTTCCGCACTCCACGTCTTGGCGTGCATACGCTCGATAGTCATCAGGAATGTAACTTTTATTCTTCGGTGATGCTACGGGTCACGACATGTTCGCCCTCGGCAAAAACCTGTTGACCGATCACCACCTTGACCGCAGGATCATCCGCCGCAGCCGGAAGTAGATGTCCGGTACCGAGCGACGCGCCCCACAGTACGATGCGCTGGCCCTCGATACCGTGGAGCGTCCTGATAAGGGCAATCATCGCGCGAATGCTCTCGATTTGCAGGTCTTGAACGAGGCGATCTTCCTTTCTCCCTCGCTCGCGCTCGCGCCGAAGCCCCGATATGCGACTGCTCACAACCACGTCGCCTACGCGAGCAAACCCCGCCGGCAAACTTCGACAACAGAAACTCCTGAGTTCCACAGAATCCACGACGCACGAAGATGGCTCGCGGCAAAGATAGCGCTTCAACTCGTCGGAGCATGAACGAAATTTCATTGCCGAGTCGATGCTAGCCGACGTTGATCATTTTTGTGTAATGGAAATACATCTAGACAAGCGACAATGCGAATATCCGCGCAACGATGCAGCTCAGGCATGCGCCCTTGCTCAGGCCGACTGCGGCTTCTGCGCGACTACCGTGGGAAACATGCCGAAGCGGTCGTCAAAAAAAATGATATTTTCAAAGCCCGCGGACTCGAGTTGCGCCGATGTTTGCGCGTGCGTGCGAAACGTACTCCATTTCGCTTCGATGACCTGCGTAAACAGCACCTGTTGCAGGGCTAGCAACGTGTGATCTATGGTGGCCATGTTCCACGATGAATCGCTCGAGAGCGACGGCGGCGGCGTCAAAAAGCTCGTGACCAGATACCCTCCAGGCTTCAGTGACGCGAAGAAGTTCCGGTACAGCAACGTGACGCGTTCGCTATCTGGTTCGTAGATATTCAGGCCATTGCTGGTCAGCAAATCCACCGGTTCGCTCAGCTTCAGGCCCCACGCGTTGGCGCGGTACAACGCGATTGGCTGCGACACGCCGCACCGCGCAGCCAGCTTTTGCGCTCCCTCTAGTGCGGCTGGATCGAGATCGACACCAATTAGTTTGACCTCGGCACAAGCACGATAATCGAGCGTCAACAAATCACCCATCCAGCCGCAGGGGACCGACGCGAGCACGCTGTCCGGAGTGAGCCGCGCCTGTAGTTCGCGACGGAAGATGTTAAAACGTTCGCGCGTGGCCAGCACAGCCGGCAGCTCCTCGAAGACCACATATTCGAGTTCGGACAACGTTCCGCTCGCGGCGGAACCCGGCTCGTACGTGACAAGACGATGCGTCCACGCAGCGTCGAGCCCGTGATTCACCAACAAAAACCTGCCCAGCTCGAATGCCGCCAGTTGATCAACCAGGCCGAGCTGCTCGTCGCGAGCGGCCACGGGTACATCGGCCTTATCACTCATCCGCGCCTTGATGCCTTCGATTGCCGACTGAATCGAGTGTTCCGTATAAGGATCGTGAGAGATCAATCGGGAGGATTCGTTTTTATCGACCACGGAATCATTTCCTTTTCGAGGGTAAATTCTGAGTGCGCCCTTCCGGACATTGCTCGGAACAAATCGAACCACAAACGCCCGAAACACCAGGCGCCTGATGATTTGGATAAAACGAGACAAATCGATTGCCCACGTTCCGGAAGCGGAACCTGTCCAGAGAAGCAACGCATGTTAGCGATGTCACACCGGTTCTAATACGCCTTCAATTATCCGCCGATACCACCGGATATATCCGGTTTAGGCACCGACAAAATCGCATGCGTTTACCGACATTCGCATCGTGACGGCCCATTTCCTTCCCCGACCTTTCGATAAACGGATCCGGACCCGCGATTCCGGTGGCGGGAGCCGATCCAGCCGCGCACGCCGATCACCGCCCTTTGGTGAGCCATTGGAAAGCCCGAACTGCCCCCCGTCCCCGATCTCTTCGATAGAGCGGGGCGCGTCGGCCAGGTCTGCGGGTGCCCGACGCCTGGCGTCAGTCCGAGAGAAGCGCCGGTTACGCTGATCCGGCGACGCTGCCATTTAAAGCGTCCGATTTCACTGCACGACGA